>JAFZMT010000078.1 GCA_017553245.1 Methanomicrobium sp. | reverse complement strand
GAGCACTTCGCGGGCATCACGCTCCTTCTGAGAGAACCAGCGGCTTTTACGGTATTCCGTGAGTTGTTTCATGGTCGCATCCGAGATTACCCCCCGCGATGCGGCATCCATTATCAGCGAATTGAAATTCCGCCGCGGATAGTAGACCGCCGCCGCAATCCTAACCATCTCAGCCGCCTCATCCGCGGTTATAAATCCCAGATATACGCAGTTATCAAGATTTGCCCGAATATCGACAAGCGCCTCGCTTACGGCTTCGTTCGTGAACGGATCGCAGGCGAGCGCAACCTCATCGTCGGACTCGATGACGCCGTCGCGATACATCTCATAGACTCTTCCCACGCCCGTCATGCCGAAGGTGTCAAGCTCGCAGGCTCTCAGAGCGCCCATCGATGACGCACCGTAGACCTCGATGCCGGCATTAAGGACTTTAAGTATCTCGCGGTGTCCCACCGAACTGTCCTGAAAGAAAAGACCGTCGATGATACAGACAATCCGCGGTTTTTGTTCAAGCACATATGCGATATCTCCGCGTTTTATCGGCGGCAGATACTCGGTTATAATTCTTTCACCCGCACCTGCGGAATTATCTGAGGTATTACCCGCACCGCCTGCACTGCCTGATAAGCCTGTGCTGCCTGTGCAGAATTCTTTCGGCAGAATCCTTTCAGCCTCACTTTCTCGCAGACTTGGACCCAGAAAAACGATTACGTCCGGCATTCCTGCACCTCTCTCCCATTCTCTGATTATCTATTGCAAATGATTCAAGCCCGGGGACTATAACCCTTACCACCTCGATATCGGCATCGAGGGTTGAGAGGCTTGCGGCAAAAATCCGCTTTGTGCCGCAGCTCTGAAGTCTCTCGGAGATATACTTCAGTTCCTTTGAGAAGTCGCAGACGCCGCCACAGTAATCCGCCTCAAAGCGCGGAATATCGGCAAAGTCCCTCATCTCATCCTTTGATTCTGGCATGCTGAACCATTTACGGTTAAAACGCTTAGTCCTCTCGTAGCCGATCTGCTTACGGAACTCAGCCTCGGTCGTATCTTCGCGTGCGCCGTGTATCTGGGTCAGTCGACTCTGTGCGGTCTCGGTTACGGCACGTATAGCGGCGACCGCAGGTGAAAGACTGGTACCCATACCGATACAGAGCAGTGAGGGGTCTTTTAGTCTTACGTCATCGCTGACGGCGGCGATGGTCGGAATGCCGTTGTCGGCGGTGATGTCACGAAGAATCACGTCAACGCCGTTATCCGAGAATCTCTTCAGAAGTTCTCTGAGTTCGGCGCATTTCTCAAGGTATTCGGCAGAAGTACTGCCATCGGCGGACTCAGGTATGGTGTCCGTATCAATTACCTTTCCCGCAACCCCCGACGCCTCGACAAGCGACCATGCATCGCGCTCGATAACCTCGCAGATGCCGTATAACGCCGCTTCGTTAAAGGTGTTTCCCGACGCTATCCCGTTTGTGCTCGTGCGCATGAACCGCCCGTGAGTATGCGGCACGGGGTGAAAGACGGCATGAGCGGGAAGGAGGAGTTCTTCGCCGCTGATGACATCCCTGCACGGATACCACGGGATTACGGTATCGGGGTTAATCCCCTGCGGCAGAATCAGATCCGCGGGATTCAAAGCTTCCGCAGGATTAAGATTTGAATACTTATCAAATATAAGATTGCGGTCGCCGACTTCGGCGCAGTAGCGCTCTATTCCCTCCATTACCGCAGAAACCCTTGCTTCGTCGTCGGTAAGCACCTTTCCGTTATATACCGAGATTGCACCGTCAGCCGCTCCCGGACGTATGCACGAAAAGACAGGGATACCTATCCTGTCAAGTCCGGTAATCTCGGCAATGCGTGTAATTCCGCATTTCTTTGCCAGCGGCAGCACAACCTCAAGAGTTTCCGCAGGCGTTCTGGTTCTGAGCATTCAATAAATTATTGACGGATCTTTTTTTATAGCTGTCGAAGATGTGTAAACTGAGGGAGTGGTATAATCATTATTTCCTACCCCATCTGAAAGATTGATAAACAATTACGTCAGTATATTTGCGATAACAGCGAAGTGATAAAATGTCAGATTTATTCAAATTCTCAGTTCTTTTGCTGATTCTGCTCTCACTTGTATCCGCAGCCTCGGCTACGACCACCCAGATTCATCAGGGGAATACGGTTTTCGTCGGCGAAGACGGACTGGTCTTAAATGACGATGTCTTCTACGGCAATGATACAAAGATAGCATATTTCGGATCGGGTAAGACAACGGGTGCTCCCGCAGAAGTATACACGCCTTCAAAATCAAGCTTTTACGTTATGCCTAGCGAATTCAGG
>JAFZMT010000077.1 GCA_017553245.1 Methanomicrobium sp. | reverse complement strand
GGTAGATTTTTGTATCCGCATCCGATATTTTGGTATCTCCCGCATATGCGCCGCTGCCCTCCGACTCCGCACCCGTTCCCGCCGCTCCCGCATCCGAAGATTGCGGATTGCCCGCGGTATTGACTCCCTGCGCAGGTGTGACCGCGACCTGATTGCCGTTACCCGCATTACCGGAATCGGTCGGATTTGCCATACCGCCGGAATTGCCCGTCTCCTGAGACTGCCGGGCTGCACCCCCTCCGGTATCGCTGCTTACGCATCCGCAGGCAAAGATACATAGTATCAGAAGAAGCAATCCGATAATTTCGGGTAATCGTGCGGGAGTCATTCTGTATTAAGCATGAGTCTTTCTCTTATAGATTTTTTGCGCAACCGGCACGGAATGCGGATATGCCATGCGGGGTTCACGCTCCCGTATCACGGTCTTTCCACGGACATTTGACTCAAGAGCTTTTGACCCACTGACTTATTTATATTGATACAAGTCAAGAATATGTTATGTCAGTCGCAGATACTGCCGAAAAAATAAAAAATATGGAAATTCGCGGTGCCGGAAAGATTGCCCGTTCGGCCGCGGGCGCACTGTCGGATTACTCCGCCGAAATTGCCGCAGGCGACATACAGCTTAAGGATTATCTGCAAAGGATGCATGATGCCGGAGATATCCTCAAAGGCACGCGTCCTACGGCAGTCTCCCTTCCCAATGCCGTCAATATCGTCCTTCGCGGCGTCGATGCCGAAAAGAGCGTTGCCGATGCCGACACACTCCTGAGAAAGAACGCCTCGGAATTTATCGAGAACTCCAAACTTGCGATACAAAATATCGCCGATATCGGCGCAAGATACATCAAAGACGGCGATACCGTAATGACGCACTGCAACTCCGATGCCGCGATATCCTGTATGCTTAAGGCACATGAGCAGGGCAAGGAATTCGAGGTCTTCGCCACCGAGGTGCGACCGAGAAATCAGGGTTATCTGACCATAAAAACGCTCTCCGATGCCGGAATTAAGACAAACTTCATAGTCGATTCCGCCGTGCGATACTTCATGAAGAAAGTCTCCCTCGTAATCACGGGCTGCGACGCCGTGACGGTCAACGGCGCCGTTATCAACAAGATAGGAACATCCCAGATTGCTCTCTGCGCTCAGGAGGCACGCGTTCCGTTTATCGTCGCCGGCGAGACCTACAAGTTTGCGCCCAGGACCGTCATGGGCGGGCATATCGATATCGAAGAGCGCGATGCCTCCGAGATAATGCCCGCCGAAAAAGCCGCGCTTCTCAAAAACGTCACAATCCGCAACCCCGCCTTTGATGTCACTCCCGCGGAGTATATCGACTATATCATCACGGAGAAGGGCGCGATTCCGCCGGCGATGGCATATCTTGTCATACGCGAATATCTCGGCTGGGATATCGGCGAGTTTGACACCATAAGGAACCGGTCGTAAGATCCGAGTCTTAAGATCGGAGTTTTAAGATACATGAAAAAATCTCTGAGTTAAATGTCTGAGTAAAATGTCTGAGTTTTTTATCGGCGATGTCATCCTCGCACCCGTTTTTCTGGGACAGGGAAGCGAGGTAAAGGTGCGTCCCGCCGTTGTCATGGGTGATTGCGGCAGGGACAAAATAAATATCTGCCCCATCACAAGCCGCACTCCGCGTGAGGGTCCCGTAATCACCATAGAACTTGACGATTTCGAGAAAGGGGGCTTAAGTCTCTTTGAGGAGAGCTACCTTATAGTCTCTCAGAATATCACGGTCCGTAAATCCGAGGTCGTCGGCAAGAAAGGCAAACTCCGTGCCGATAAGGTATCCGAGATACGCAGAGCCGTCAAAAGCTGATCGCAGCCCGTAAAGAACACGAATATTTTCCCGAAACTTGCTGAAAATTCCGGAAATTCCCTGAAAATGCCTTAAACATTGAAGCCGTTTTACAAAAAGCAGTATTAAAACAGATATTTATTGATTTTTTATTGAGTCATTTATTG
>JAFZMT010000076.1 GCA_017553245.1 Methanomicrobium sp. | reverse complement strand
TGAGGCGTGGGTAAACGACAAGGGAAACATGCTCTTAGTCGACACAGTCTCGGACGCAAAGATCTACGAGACGCATTCCGAGGAGGACGCCGACAAAATAGTTCTCGACACCAACAAGAGATTCCGGGCATACCTTGAGTATGTCACGGGATACAGCACCAAAGAGAGAAGGAAGAAGGCAACCGACGCCGTTAAAGGCGCTGACTGATCATAATTTTTTTACAATTCGCTTTTTTAAAATCGTTAAAAAATATAAAAGAGTAAATTTGAGATTCGGACGGTTATCCCGTCACTCAATCAGTATTGCCGGCTTGAAGGGCAGTGCCTGACGCGCTTTCGGATGCGTCGATTCATCCGACTTCACAATCTTCACCTTGAGACCGTATTCGCGCTCAAGGAAGCCGACCGCCGCCTCAAAGACCGCCGCCTCGTTGACGTCGTTCTTCGCAATCATCGCCACAAGGTCGGGCGGCAGGCGGTGAATCAGCGTCGTAATCTGCTTTGTCGCATCCGTCGCCTCTTTGCCGCGCTTCTTCATTGCCTCGTCCTTCATCACAAGACCGATGACATTGTTTCTGTCCTCGGCGTTTGCAATCCTCTTAAAGAGGTCGTATTTCCATTCCGGCGTCACAAAGAGCGTAATCGTCGAAGCCTTCTCGGTCTCGATGAGCTTCACAATCGACTCGATATCCTCGGTCGTCCTTATGAGAAGCTCCTCGGCAAGCTCGACCGGCTCGTCAATCTTGGACGCATCCGCCGTCGGCCACTGCGCAAACGCGATGTTGCCGCTGTTGCCGGTGAACTCCCACAGGTTCTGACACGTGAACGGGATGAACGGCGCAAGAAGCCTTATCCAGACGCTGTTGACCTCCTTTAAGACCGCAGAGCCCGTAACGCCTTCGGGAAGGCGGCGGCGGTACCACTTGAGGTCGGAATCGATGCCGAAGTAAGCCTCCTGAAGTGCCTGACGTGTCTGGAAGAGCTGCAACGCCTCATCCGTCTTCTTGATTCTCTCCTGAAGGCGTGAGATGAGCCACTTATCGATGTCGTAGCTTCCGCTCGCGTCATTGCTCTCCGTGACCAGAGTGTAGAATCTCTCGATCTGCTTCTTTGTCGCCGCAACCAGCTCGCGTCTCCAGTCGAAATCCTGCCACGGCTCGGCACTGCCGACAAGGAACATCCTTACCGTATCCGCGCCCAGATCGCGCACCGCATCTTCGAGCAGGAAGACATTGCCCTTCGACGATGACATCTTTGCGCCCTCGAGCAGACCCATACCGAAGACGACCATACCCTTGGGCTGAAGGTTCTCGGGGAAGAGCGCCTTGTGGTGGAAGAGCTGGAAAGTCAGGTGGTTCGAGATGAGATCCTTTGCCGAGAATCTGAAATCGTACGGATACCAGTAAAGGAACTCCTTTCTCAGGTCTTCCGCGGTCTCCTTCGGAATCGGCAGTTTGTCGGGGCTGCCTTCGCCGCGGTAGACGTAGTCGAAGACCTCGGGCGTGAGCTTCTCCGGCTCAATCTGAAGCAGCTTGTGGGCGATGGTGTAGAACGCCATGTAGATGGTCGAATCCGAAAGCGGCTCGACAAGCCAGTTCTTGTCAAACGGCATCCTCGTTCCCAGACCGATTCTTCTGGAACATGCCCAGTCCTTGAGCCAGTCGATTGTCCTCTCAAACTCGGTTCTGACCTCGGGCGGAACAAGCTCGACCTTGTTTAACTGCTCGTGAATCTGCTTCTTCCATGCCTCGTCGCTGTACTGTAAGAACCACTGATCCTTGAGGATCTTGACGAAGACGCGGCTTCCGCAGCGGCACATAACGTTGTGATTGTCGAAATCATACATTATGATGGAGCCGTATTTCTCGCGCATAAGGGTTGCAAACTCATCGCGGGCAATCTTAACCGGCTTGCCGCCGTACTGCGGGAACATCTTTCCGCTCGAAAACTCCGCGCTGTAAACCTCCTGCGTCAGAGTCTCCATGCCCGGGTCGTTCTGGTCGGCAATACCCGAGCGCTCGACCGCATCCTTTGCGGGGAACTGACCGAAGCCCGGCACCGAGATAAGCGCAATCGGCTGAATGTCGGTGTATTTGCCCTGTTTCTGAAGGTCGCGGAGTGCTATGTAGTCAAACGGCGCATGGGCGGGAACGCTCATAACGATACCTGTTGCCATGTCGGGGTCGACGAACTCGGCGGGAAGAACGGGCACACTGCCGCACATGTGGTGGCTCATCTTCTGATCCACGAGGTCGGCACCCGAAATCTCGCCCTCCTCCTTTACCTCATGCTCCTGAAGCGAGAGCTTGTGCGCCGCCTCCGGCGATAAAATCCACTTTTCGCCGTCGAGGAGCACCTTCTTATAGGTAACCTTCGGGTTGACCCAGAGATTTGTCACACCGTATGTCGTCTCGGGGCGCAGGGTTGCGCAGGGCACCTTATATTCTCCCCATGAGAACATGACGAGCGTATATTTGACAATCTCCGCCTTCTCTCCTTCAAGCAGGTCGTGGTCGCCCACGGGGTTGTCGCACTGCGGGCAGAACTTGACGGGGTGCGCACCCTTTCTGACGCGGTTCTGCTCATAGAGGTGCTTGTACTGCCACTCAATGAACTTGCTGTACTGCGGATAGACCGTCGTAAATCTGCGTCTCCAGTCGATGGAAAGACCGCAGCTGCTCATGACGCGCTCGTATTCGTCGCTGAAGTATTTCACAATCTCGGTAGGCTCGACAAAGCGGTTGAGCACATCCTGCGGAACGCGGTATAAGTCGCGGTAGAGCTTGATTGTCTTCTCGTCGCCTCTGGCTATCCTCTTGGAAATTCCGATGACGGGCGAACCCGTAACATGGAATGCCATCGGGAACAGGACATGACGACCCTGCATTCTCTTGTATCTGGCGATTACGTCGGGGGCAATATATGTCCTTCCGTGACCGACGTGCATGGCGCCGCTCGGGTAGGGGTAGGCGACGTTGATATAGAACTTGTCGACGCCCTCCTTGGGGTCGGACTCGAAAGCGTGCTTCCACTCCCGACAGTATTTTTCTTCGTATTCTTTCATCTCAAATTTACTCATGATTCACTTCCGGTGGTGATGTAAATCTCGGATAATTATTTTGGATTTTTAAATATATGATTAATCGGATCGGGTGCCCTGCATCGGGTATGCCCCGTGCCCCGATCATACGGGTCTGAGCCTTATCTCTTCGCCGTCATTGTAACGGCGAATCATATCCATGGCTATACTGTTGCTCTTCGACATGTGAATCTCGCCCATGTCGTTGACGGTCGCGGTAAAGAGATACTCCTTGCCGCCGAAGATATCCACAATCTTACCCTTGTATTCTCTTGCGGTAATTATGAGGCTCTTCTTGTCAATCTTTATCTCGACGCCGTTTTCCGTGACGCCGCCCGCAGTCGTCTCAATCTCGATTGACGGCGAGAGGTCGTAGTTGTTTGAGACCGCGGGCGCGGACCTCACAAGCTCGCTTCTCGGGCGGATATCAATGCCGATACTGAGTTTGTTCACGATTGCCGCGACATTCTTTCCGCCTTTGCCGATGGCGGCGGGGACATCCTTGTCGTCGATATAGACAACCGCCTTGTTCTCGTTCTGCATCCTGACATCGACGGAGCCGTTGGTAAACCTTCCTATCTCCCTCTGAATGTCGCGTTCGACGAGTTTCATCGAGATGTCCTCTTCGGCAATCTCAACCGGCAGTGACTGCTGGGAACTCTCCTGCGTGCCCGTGTCCATGCCGTTGCCCGCGGCGGTGCCCGCGTTCGTGTTCCTTGCCGGTGCGGGCTGATACTCCCTGTATTCCTCCTCTTCCGTGAAATTGACGACAATCGACTCGCCGTCGTATCTGAATATCTCGGACTCCGCCTGTCCCGTCTCGGTGTTGATGACCGAGATCACGGGTCTTGCGGGGAGTTCGTCGTTATCGTCGGGCAGGCTGTCGGGCACCCTGAACTCGAACTTCAGGTCGTAAATTCTGGCGATATCTCCGTCTTTGACGGCGATGATGGTATCAATGACCTGCGAGAGCACGCCGAACTCGGTCTTGGACATGAACCTGAAGAGTGCATCGTGCGCACTTCCCGCGTGGACGACGCCGATGACGCTCACGCCCGCAAGGCGCAGTTCCGAGTAGACTTTGAAATCCGAGGATTTTCTGAGTTCGTCGAAGACGATGCAGTCTGGACGCATCATCAGAAGAATCTCGGAGGTGTTCTCCATACTGCCGTCAAGCTCCCCGTACTGGGTAATCCTGTCGGGAACCGTGAGGTCTCTGGAGGACTCCATCGTCTTGACCGAGCAGCCTTTGTCGGCAAGGTAGACGGCAATGCTCTGCGCAACGCTCGTCTTTCCCGCGCCCGGCATTCCCACGACAAGGATACCCTTTCTGCCGCCGGCGAGGAGGTTTTTAACCGCGGCGCACTTCCTGTAATCGGAAAGCGAGCAGTTTCTTCTCGGTCTGACCGCGGTAATCTCCATGCCGTCCGAGAACGGTCTTCTGCATATCGTAATCCTCATCGCGCCTATCTGGACGATGGTAATGCCGCGCTTCTCAATCTCGACGAAGCCCTCGGGACTGCGCTTTGCGCGCTCGAGAATCTCCTGTGCGATGCGCTTTAACTCATACTCCGAAAGAACGCTCTCGGAGAGGCTTACGAGACTGTTGTTGTCCGGCGTGCCCTTCCTTGCATACGGCTTCGCGCGCTCCTTAAGGCAGACGCAGAGTGTGTCCTCATCGAAATATTTCTCTATTGTAATCGGTGAAAACTCCTCGGTCTGCGGTTTAAGGTATAAAACGTCAAGCCCTTTCGCCTTTGCGACCTCGGACTGCACAAGGTCGCTCGTGATGAACTTTGCGTCATCCGATTCGAGCGCGACCTTTCTTATAAGCGCGTCTATCTCGCCGCCGCTTGCAAGTTTTACCTGGTCGAGGCTGGGTCTTTCGCCCGTATATTTGAGTTCTATAATTCCGTCTTCTGCGAGCTTTGAAAGTTCCTGAAGCTCGATAAGGCCGCTGAATCCTATTTCTCGTCCCTGATTAGCCTGTGCCTCAAGTTCTGCTATTACGGCCTCCGGAACAATTATTGTGGCCCCTTTATATTCACCCGACTCCTGTATCATCGAGGTGATGCGTCCGTCTATTATGACGCTGGTATCTGGTATAAGTTTCATACAAAACCTCCCATTTATATAATGTATTCAATCCCTATTTAGAATTAGCATATACTTTTGCCGGGTCGAAAACAATCTCCCCGACGTCCTCGCCTGCAAGCGTTCTGTAAAAGCAGCTCATGTGACCGGTGTGGCAGGCGCCGCCGGTCTGACCGACCTGATAGAGCAGGGTGTCGCAGTCGCAGTCGATAAGGATGCGGACTATCTTCTGAAGGTGTCCGCTCTCCTCGCCCTTCTTCCACATCCGACCGCGGCTGCGCGAGTAGAAGTGCGCATAGCCCGTCCGAACCGTCTCAAGGACGGCTGCCTCATCCGACCATGCGGTCATGAGAACCTCTTTTGTGACGGCGTCCTGAACGACGACGGTCACAAGCCCGTCCCTGTCGTATTTTATTTCGGAGAGGAGCGGCAGTTCTCCGAAATACTTCGCGGAATCCGCCGAACCGCATCCGTTCATGCCGCATCCGTTCTTATTTTCCGTCATCCGAAAATCCCCGCACATTTCATTATCACATAGAGTATGTCGCCGAAGAACATAGCCGTGATGAACCCCGCCGTAATCGGGATGATGAACGGAACGCCGAAGGAAATCCAGACGTGTCCCGCCTTCTTATAGAGGGCAAGTTCTTTCTTATACTCCTGCGGAAACCGCTTGAGGTCGCCGGTGTACATCCTGCGCGTTCCTCCGACCATCCTCTTCATGGAGGCGCCGAACCTGATAAAACTCCGTTTCAGTCCTTCGGGGTTTTCTTCGCTCCTGGGACACTCCTCGAACTCCTCCATGATGAATCCGAACGAATCCGTCAGTTTTTCGCTCGGAACGGGGTAGCAGGTGAAGAGGTGGAAGAGCGGCGCCCTGTTCCTTCTGACCAGATTATAGATCAGAAGTCCGAGCGGCACGGCAAGGTTCAGTATGACGGCATTAATCATCACGGTCAGCGGGAAGAACTTTATGAGCGGCACTCCCGTTATCGGGTAGAGCGGATAGAAGGGCACAAGGAAAGTGATGAAGATGAATGCCCAGGCATCCGCACCGCCGAATATGTGGAGGTATGCCGATGCGAAATAGAACATTGCGCAGAAGACGGCGACAAGGACGATGTAGCCGATTGCATGCCGCGGATCCGCAAGTATCACGGCGGCGTAGGTTAAAAGCGCAATCGGCACTCCGACGACGAGCATGGGATACCATGTTTTAAACGCCACAAGGCGCTCTTTATAATCGCGGTATGAAGCATACAAAAGCGTGATTATTATTGCTATGGATGAGATTAGCAGATATATTGAGTTGATTTCAAATATTTCCATGGATATATAGAGATCTGTCCGCGCCAATATATTAGTTCTCTTCAGATTTTCGGACTTGAATTAAAGTCGGTTTGAATCGGTTTAAATCGGTTTGAATCGGTTTGATACCGTCGGAAGCCCTTAACGTACACATGGTAACTTCTCGAAAATATCTTTAAAAGTTCTTTTAAATTTCTTTTGAATTTCTTTAAACTTCTTTTAAAATCCGTTTTTAGGCAATATCTCGGAAGATTATAATTTAAAGTGTGACAGAGTTCTTTTGTTACTTTGTTAACTCTGTTAACAACCCGCATCGGGGTGGGGATTTTCATTGAAGGATACTGACGGCAAAACTGAAGGGAAAACTGAAGGCAAAACTGAAGGCAAAAGGAAGAGATTCGGTCTGTTCGGAAAGAAAGATAAATACGGCATTGCGGACGGCATAACGGGCGGCATCGCGGCGGCACAGCCCGCCCCTTCCCTGCCTGGTCCCGAAGAGATACCGCGGCTGCCTTCGCGAACGGCATCGGGCGGGGGGACCTGTGCGGAGACGGGCGGGGAGACAATGTCCGCGGATACAGCACTGCCCGCATCCTCAGTCGATTCGCTGTCCGTATCGCCCGCCGAATCATCAGCCGTCGAATCGTCATCCGCCGAGGATAACCCCGCCCCTCACGAAGACACGGAGAGCGGCGTGCGGGACGAAATCAGCTCAAAGAGTGCGGGAATAATCTCGGTTGACGAAATAGACACCTCAAAACTTGACCTTAAGGGCGCAACCACCTTCGAGATTGAAGAACTCAAAGTTCGCGGCGGCGAAAAGCGCGACAGCCGCAACAGCAGTTACAACCGCGAAAGCCGCGGACAGAGTAAGACCGAGCCCTCAGGACACGACGGAGCGGTATCAGCCATAGAAAGGATATACTCGGCATATTCGGAATCAAAGGAGTCCGACGGCAGTACAGACCGCGACGCCGCCGCAAACGAAGAAAAAACAAAGAAAGGACTCTTAACAAAGAAGGGACTCTTCGGATTCGCAAAGGCACTCGTCGAGAGAAAGCGAGAGGAGTATGACCCGAAAATTCACGGAACGCTCGTCGATTT
>JAFZMT010000075.1 GCA_017553245.1 Methanomicrobium sp. | reverse complement strand
TCGGCATACTCACCGTTTAAGCGTGAGGCGCGCCTCTGTGCCACCTCGATAAGCGCCTGAACTGCGGCACTGACCGGCGAGAGATCATATGCCGAGCCCGTGACGAGCATTGCGGGATCGCGGGTCGTGTAATCGTCGCAGGCGGCGGCAATGGTGACGCCCGCTCCTTTTGACGGCAGACTCCAGAGATTAATGCCGATGCCGTTTCTCTCGAATTTATCCAGAAGATCTCTCAGGACCTGCGGTGCGCTGTCGTCGATTATGACCTTTTTACCGAGGTTGCGGTTCTTCTCGGCGCAGCTTAACGCATCGCGTTCTATGACCTCGCAGAGCGCATGATAAACAGCCTCTTCCATGGTGTTTCCGGCGCCCAGACCGTTGGAATCGCTCCTGAATAGCTGCTGTGCCATTCCGAGCGGGTCGTAGGGGTGAAAGACCGCGTTTGCCGGTATATACATCTCATCGCAGTCTGTCAGCGTGAAATCGTCCGTAACGGCATCTTTTATCTTTGCGGCGTCATCGGATGAAGTATCGTTTCCGTCCCCGTCATCCAGACTGCCAAGCCCGCCAAGCCCGCTTAAGAGATCGGTTGCCGTGACCCAGTGAAGTTCTTCGCCGATTGCAAGCTGTCGCGGGAGGATAAGTTCGGCGGGGTCGAGTGCCCGTGTGAGACCGAGCCTTTCATAGCTTGAAAACTCCATAGGATCGTTTCTGTATTCGGCACTGAAGCGCTCAACGGCACTCATGAGCGAGGCTGCCTTGGCATCGGCGGGGGTGACACCCGCTGAGGTATGAATGCGTGTCCCGCCCCATGCCGCACGCGGTCTTGCGATTGTGTAGACGGGAATTTCGAGCCTGTCAAGTGATGTTATCTCAAAGAAGTCGACAGCGCCGATATCCTGCATGAGGGGCTTTAAGGTCTCAACCGTATCCTCAGAACTCTTCACTCTGCGGCAGTATCCGCATACTGCGGCAGAATCGGCTTTTTTGACTTTATTGATTGTGATAACGCTCATTAAAAGAAATTTCGTCGTTAATGTTTATATCAATGCTTATATTTTCGTAAGACACAAAATATCATTTAATGAAAGAAGGTGAAATTGCCGTCGGCGATATCGTGAGGTATCCCAACACCGGAACAACGGGGCGCGTGATTGCGCTTGAAAATATTCCCCCCGAAGGTACGGGTGTCGGCGGAATATATGCGACACTCGATTCTACGGGTCTGAGGTACAGAATCGATACTCTCATACGTGCCGATGCCGTTGCGGAAAAGAAAGTGCACGGAGAGTTCTCTGACCTTGACAGGCTCAGGCGTGCCGAGGATATGAATGCCAAAGATATCAGCGATGCCTTTGATAACGTAAACGGCGTAGGCGCCGGATAATTGAGAGATTTGATATATTTCGGATAAAACAGTTCTATAACATATTTTACATTTTTTAAACGGGTTTCTGAGAAAATATGTGATTATTTGATTTTTACTGTATTTTTACTGTATCTTTGCGGTTTTTTGTTGTTTTTTTTTTGGTTGATTTTTTTCAGTATTTGTTTTTTCAGTGCGAATGCTGGTGTTCCTCATCCTCAATCGGTATTGTGGTGAGTTTAACCGAATCCACACCCTTCTGCGCCATAAGTGTCTCGGCAATCTTCTTGATATCGCCCGCATCGCCGCGGACGAGGATTATTTCAAGGCATTTGTCATGACTGATATGTGAGTGAAGCGAGGACTGGATGATATCTATATGCTCATGCTGAATCTCGGTAAGGACCTGCATGAGACCGCGGTGCTCATGGTCATAGACCATGGTAATTACACCCTGACGCTCTCCGGTCACATCAGACATCCACTGATAATATGTGATATAACTTCTGATAGCATCACGTATACCCTCGGAGCGTGATGAATATCCGCGGAAATTCAGTATTTCATCAAACTTATCAAGCAAGTTTTTCGGAAGCGATATGCCTATTCTTGAGAGATCTGAATCATGTACCATATTTTTCACCTGAATCGGAGATATTTGACATATGCCCTTCCCCGATAGTATAATTTTACTTTTTGTGTACATTTATATTAGTCTTTCTTACTAATTGTGTGAAACGGCTTTAGGAGAGTCAAAGAATTTTCATAATATGTTTACATGCCGCCGGGATACTTTTAATAAACATTTATATTCCTGTCACAAAACCGTCATGTCCGCAGACATATTCTCAGCCGCAATGACCGAAACATTTTCACAGCCGCGGTGAAATTGCGGATATAGCGTTTTCAAAATAACGTTTTTAAAGCAGTTTCAAAGGAGGTATATGCTAAGTTTTATTCCTTTTACAGTCGTACACTACTGCAGAAATCATCTTATAATTCCGAACTGTTTTGTGTAATCCGGTTTATTCAATCATATCCACCGTAAACCGGCGGCACCACCGTAAAATCTGTTGCGGTTCGGCAATATCTGAGGAGGTCTGAGAATCAGTGAGCAGTGAATTTATTCCGGATATAAATATCGGTCTTGTGGGTCATGTCGATCACGGTAAAACCACCCTTGTAGCGGGAATTACGGGACAATGGACGGACAGACACAGCGAAGAGATAAAACGCGGCATATCCATACGCCTCGGATATGCGGATGCGACCGTCTACAAATGCCCCAACTGTGAGGGCGCGGATGCCTATTCGTCCGCGAAAGTCTGCCCGCATTGCGGCGCGGAGACCGTCCCCTACAGGACGTTTTCATTCGTGGACGCACCCGGTCACGAGACGCTCATGGCGACAATGCTCTCGGGTTCCGCCATCATGGACGGCGCCATGCTCGTCATTGCCGCGAACGAAAAATGCCCGCAGCCGCAGACGAAAGAGCATTTAATGGCTCTGGAGCTTGTCGGAATCAAGAATATCATCATCGTTCAGAACAAGATCGATGTCGTCTCGCAGGATCAGGCGCTTGCTCACTACAAACAGATAAAGCAGTTTGTAAAGGGAACGATTGCCGAAAATGCGCCCATTATTCCCGTTTCCGCACAGAAAGGCATCAATATCGGCGTTCTGCTTCAGGCAATCGACGAGTATTTCCCGATCCCGAAGCGCGATCCGACACAGGATCCCGTGATGCTCATTGCAAGATCCTTCGACATCAATAAGCCCGGATGCAACTGGCGCGATGTCAAGGGCGGAGTTATCGGCGGTTCGCTCATTCAGGGCGTCCTCAAAGAGGGCGACGATATCGAAATTCGCCCGGGAAGAAAGGTCGAAACCGAAAATCAGGTTCACTGGGAGCCGATTCTCACCAAGATTACCACGACAAACTCGGGCGTAAACAGGATTGCCGAGGCAACCCCGGGCGGTCTTATCGCAATCGGAACCAAGCTCGATCCGGCAATCACAAAGAGCGATGCGCTCTC
>JAFZMT010000074.1 GCA_017553245.1 Methanomicrobium sp. | reverse complement strand
GACCGGATGCCTCGCGAATTTTGTCGATGATGTCGTTGAGTCCGTCATCGATTGCGCATTTCCCGTTTTTGCCGCAGTATCCGCAGGCTTTGCAGGACGTGAACTCGCAGCCCGTGAAGGAGATGATCTCGGTTCTGATTCCGTTTGATTCGAGTGCATCGGCACATTCTTTACAGAGAATCTCCGTGTTGCCGTTCTTTCTGGGACTTGCGTTGAGGATAATTACATCTGACATAAGCGTTCTTCTCCGTCGGCATTTTATATTACGCCGTTACCAAAGTTTTTTAATTAATTCCTAATAATTCTTGGTAAGTTTCCCGATATTTCCGGGTTATCGGATGAAGGCGTGTTAACGATGACGGCGGAGATGTAAGTGTATGCAAAAAGCGGATACACAATCGTATATACAAAAAGTGATTTGAGCTTTGGAACATAAATACAAAAGCGCCGAGAGAGAGATTTGAACTCCCGAGGCGTTGCCGCCAGTGGATTTCGAATCCACCGCCCTGCCGGACTAGACTATCTCGGCTCAAAATTAATCCGACATTACATATTGTCCATGTTAACTGATAAAATTAATTGATAAAATAACGCTCTTCTGAAATGTCTGTATGAAACCGGAAATTGATACGAAAGCAAAAACGAGATTGAAAAAATATTGAAAAAGAGATTTAAAATTTTATTGTCCCTTTCCTTCTCTTGCCATCTGCTCAGCCGACTTTGAGATCATCATGTCGTCGACGCGGATGAGAAGCGATGCCGTCTCTGCCGCACTCTGAATTGCCTGCTTCTTGACACGCATCGGCTCAAGAACGCCAGCCTTATACATATCCTCAATCTTGCCCGTCAGAACGTTGATACCCGCGTATTTCTTTCCGGCGGTGTGCTCCTTCTTTAAGTCGACCATGATATCGATTGAGTTGAGACCCGCATTCTCGGCAAGAGTGTTGGGGATTGACTCAAAGACCTTTGCAAAGGCTTCGATTGCGAGCTGAACCCTGCCGCCCTCGGTGGCTGCGTATTTGTTGATTGCAATACCGAGTTCGGTATCGATTGCCGCGGCGCCCACGACATACTTTCCGTCCTCGATGGCGTCCATAACGACGCGGGCGGCGTCATATGCCGCACGTTCGAGTTCGTCGACGAAGATCTGGTTTGAACCTTTGATGAGGATTGTGACGGTCTTTGCCTTCTTGCAGCCCATGAACTTCGTGACCTTGACGTCCTTCATCTCCTCGACGACGTCCGCGGTTCCGAAGACATCCTTTCCGAGGTCATCGGGGGTGTTGACGACGGTGCCGCCGAGAGCGCGTGCGAATGCCTTCATGTCCTTCTCGGGCACATCCTGGATTGCCAGCACCTTTGCGTGCGAAAGGTAGTACTGGACGGCATCGGCGATACCCTTCTGACAGAGAACCACGTTGGCGCCGGACTTCACGATCTTGTCGGCAAATGCCTTCAATGTCTCTTTTTCGCGCTCGGAGAAAGCCGCAACCTGATCGGATGAGGTAATCTTAATCTTCGACTTTGTCTCGGTCTTCTTTATCTCCAGCGGCTGTGAAAGAAGTGCAACTGTCGCTTTTGTGACGCGCTTGGGCATTCCCGAGTCGCAGCGTGTCTTGTCAATCAGGAATCCCTCGATAAGTTCGGCGTCGTCGAGGCTGTCGCCGACGATTGTCTTGATTCTTACATCGTCCTCGTCAACAACGTTCTTCTTGGTCGCCTCGTCTTTCTGTGCGACTTTAAGAACGGCATCGACTATGATCGGGGTGATCTTGTTCTTCATCGACTCGATTGACTTGCCGGTGATTGCGGTTGCCGCAACCTTTTCCAGCAGGTCTCTCTTCTTGATGTCCCCTTTGATTGCGTTTGCCTCAAGGACCTCGATTGCCTTGTGCATAGCAAGGTTGTATCCTTTTGCGATTACGGTCGGGTGAATGCCCTTCTTCATCAGGTATTCCGCCTCTTCCATGAGGGCGCCGATGAGAATGGTGGCTGTTGTGGTTCCGTCTCCGACCTCGTCATCCTGTGCTTCGGCAACCGAGATGACCATCTTGGCTGCGGGGTGCTCCACTTTGAGCTCGTGAAGGATTGTTGCGCCGTCGTTTGTGATTACTACATCGCCGGTCGGTGAGACGAGCATTTTGTCCATTCCGCGTGGACCCAGCGTTGTTCTGACAGCTTCCGCAATGGCTTTGCAAGCCATGATATTTGAGTGCTGTGCTTCCATTCCGCTTGTTACTTCGACATTATCTCTTAGAATTACTATAGGTTGTCCTGCCAACATTTGCAGATGCTCCTCTATAAAGTTCTCCTCAAATGTTGAATTGTAATTCTATATATAACTTATTGATTGTATCGGATATACCCGAGATCAATCAGAAATCAAAGCGAAATACGGGGGATTTCCGCCGCCGCAAAAAAGTATTGGGGTCCGGAATTATCCGGTAATTATCGGCAGATTCTGCTTCTGTTATTCTTCCGTACCGCCTCAGTCGATTCTGCTGACTCTCACAAGCGAGTAGATCGGCACCTTGACGCCGCCGGCATTGACTTCCTTCTCGCCGAGTTTGTCGAAGAGGACACAGACGGCAACGGGGGTTCCGTTGTGGCTGCGGATAATCTCGACCGCCTCTTTTATGGTGTTGCCGCTTGTGATGACATCATCTACAATGAGACATCTCTTGCCGGCAACGTCCGCAAAACTGCTGTTGAGCGAGCCTGTCGGGTTGTCGCCCGTGGCGTGCTTCTTGGGGTGGAACATCGTGAACCGCGATTCGGGGTCTTCGCCCGCGATCATCGCGGCAATGGGGATACCCGAGTGCGCAACGCCGACAATGACCTCGGGGAGTTTGTCGCAGAGGTCTTCGTCGTCCCTGACTTCGGCTTCGAGTGCATGGATATATCTCTTGTAGAGCATTGCGGCGGCATCGTGGAGCGTGTCGGAACAGCTGCTTATCGCCGACCAGTCGATGACGATATCTTTGGGCGCCGCTTTCTCGCCCTTCTGCTGAGTCAGAAGCCATGTGATGGTCTCTGCCGAAAGGCTCATTTCATCGGCAATCTGACTGGTGCTGCGTCCTTCGGAGTGCAGATTCTTTGCTTTCTTTATGAGTTCATCGAGTGATGACATAAATTAGAGTTGGATCTTGAACCTTATAAGTTAACCTTATGCGCCGCTGCCTGCCGCTGCTCAATCCGCAATTTACGCAATTACTTTATCCGTATAATCTCCGAGCCGCAGACATCGCAGATTCCGGGTGCATCGCATAACTTTAGGCAGCCCGTGCATCTGTACTTCCACTGCCGCTTCTTTGCCTTGCGCATCTGAACGGGAATCACGGTAAGTCCGAGAGTCTGGGCGGTATTGGAGAGTGCAAAATCGTCGGTGACCACAATCCCTCCAATCTCCAGAGCCAGCGCAACCACGTCGCAGTCCGTATCAGAGATGACGCCGTAATCGCCGGATTTCTTCGAAGCCGCAATCACACGCTTTCTGGTCGCTGGCGCCGCTTCGGATACGAAAAGCCGCCCGTCCTCAAGCATGGCGTCAAGCTTGGACTTCGAGCGCAGGTCTTTCATCTCGGCGACGACCGAAGGCGGAACGGCGAACTTTGTCCCCGCTATGGGAATATCAAGAAAAAAGAACGAGGAATCGAGGACTTTAACCTGTTCGTCCGCGGCACCTGCGGCGCTGTCGCCTTTGGCACTTCGCTCCATTTCATCGGATTCGTTCATGTTACAGTCCTCGCCTGTTTCGGTTATGGTTTAGGTTAATCTGTCGGATTTATTGTTAATTCAGTTCTTAAATATCGCGTTTTTGATGCATTCGGCTGCCGTTATGACCGAAGATGCCGATTCGATGGTATCGGATGAGGCAACCGATGAGAGACCGCCGGCATTGAGCCTTGCGTAGCCGCCGCTTGCGAAGACGCCGTGGACACATGCGGCATGGACGCTTGTTGCACCCTGTGCCTTGAGCATTCCCGATGCGGTCGCAAGCGTGCCGCCCGTTGAGATGATGTCGTCGACGATAACGACGCATCTGCCGTTTGCGTCAAGCTCCTTGGGTTGCATGGTGACCTCGGTGCCCGAATGGCGTGTCTTCTGGAGGTGGTCGCAGTCGAAATTAAGTCCCCTTGCGACGTCGGCGGCGAAATCAGCCGCACCCGCGTCGGGCGCGAGGATTAAGGGATCGTCAAGACCCAGCGAATCGATGTATTTTCCGATATAGGGCGCCAGCGTCAGATCCTCGGCGGGAACCCTGAAATGCTTCAGATTGTCCTTCTCGTGGTTGTTTATCGTATAGACCTTTTTGACGCCGTTCGAAAGCGCCCTCGCAATCGCCCTCGCGCTTATCGCTTCGCCGTCATTGAACTTCTTATCCTGTCTGGCATAGCCCATATACGGAATAACGAGCGTAACCTCGGAATCCCCGCATGCGTCTATCATGAGAAGGGTCTGGATGAAGGAATCGCTGTCATTGAAGCTCGATATGAGAATCGTCTCGTCATCGGTCTTTCCCGTCTTAATGTAGAGCTCATTGTCGGGGAACTTCCTGAATTCGGTTGCGGCAAGTTCCAAGCCTGTGCATTTAGCTGTTTTTGCGGCTAAAACCTGAGATTTTTCGTTGCAGAGAATTTTCATACACTGTGCCTCTTATAGAAAGTACTTAAACTATCACGAATGAATCTTTTAATTACTATCGTTTAAAAGAGGTAGTATTGATCCATGGATGATAGCGATAAAAATATGAATAATCCATTAAACGGGCGGGAATTGTCTGAAAACCCCGTTTCCGTAACCCCCCGCGACTCCGGCATTACAGGGTCCGATATAAGCCGGAATGCGGTATTGTCATGCGCTGAGGAGTCACGCGCAGACATTTATAAGGAAGACTTATCCGGAGGTGACGGCGCGGCGGAGTCAGCCGGCAACGGCGACAAATCGGGGCAGACAGTGTCTGAGTCCGTATCCGAATCCGTATCCGATTCAAAGCCGGATACGTCCGAGTCATCTCAAAGAGAGAATTCCCAAAGCGAGAATTCCCGGAGAGAGAACCGCCCCGTCATTACCATAAGAAACACGGGCGCGTCGGCGACCGCCGGCAACGACGGAGAGAACGGCACGGACAGACCGCTCATGAAGCTTGACGATATCGATCTGGATAAGATAGAGACATCTGCCGACATTGAGATACCCAAGAGTCTGATTGATCAGGTAATCGGTCAGGAGCATGCCGTCGAGGTCATACGGAAAGCCGCAATACAGAGACGTCATGTAATGATGATAGGAACGCCCGGAACGGGTAAGTCAATGCTTGCGAAAGCAATGGCGGAACTGCTCCCGAAAGAGGAGTTGCAGGATATTCTGGTTTATCCCAACGGCGACGATCCCAATACCCCGATAATCTCCACGACGAATGCGGGGCGCGGAAAGGAGATGGTCGCCGGCATGAAGGCGGAGGCAAAGAAGAATGCCCAGACCAGAAATACCCTCGTAATGATACTGATATTCGGTATTCTGGGATACTCAATCATCACCGGTCAGCTCCTCATGGGTATCATAGGCGCGGCTTTCATATACATGGCGCTTCAGTATGCGCGCCCGAAAGAGGAGATTATGGTCCCTAAGCTCCTTGTCTCCAACGAGCCGGACGCACATGCACCCTACATCGACGGCACGGGCTCTCATGCCGGCGCACTACTGGGCGACGTCCGTCACGACCCGTTCCAGTCCGGAGGTCTTGAGACACCCGCCCACGAGAGGGTTGAGGCGGGCGCGATTCACAAGGCAAACAAGGGCGTTCTCTTCATCGACGAAATCAATACGCTTACGGCACATTCCCAGCAGAATCTGCTCACCGCTCTTCAAGAGGGCGAGTTCCCCATAACCGGTCAGAGCGACAGATCTTCGGGCGCAATGGTCAAGACCGAGCCGGTGCCGTGCCGCTTTGTCATGGTTGCGGCGGGCAACTTCGATGCGATGGAAGGGATGCACCCGGCGCTTCGCTCGCGTATCCGCGGATACGGTTACGAGATCTTCATGAAGGATTCAATGCCCGACACGCCCGAAAATCAGAAGAAGTTCATCCGTTTCATTGCGCAGGAGATTCACAACGACGGCAAAATCCCGCCGTTTGACCGCAGCGCCATCGAGGAGATCATGCGCGAGGCGCGGCGCAGAAGCAACCGCAAGGGTCATATCACGCTCAAACTCCGTGATATGGGCGGTCTTATCCGTGTTTCGGGAGATATGGCAAGGCAGGAGAATGCCGCGATTACAACGGTCGAGCACGTCCTTAAAGCCAAGGCAATCGCACGTTCGGTTGAAGACCAGATCTCGGACGACTACACGAAGAGGGCACGCGAATACGAGCTTACAATCGTCAGCGGCGCTGAAATCGGGCGCGTTAACGGTCTTGCGGTCGTAGGCTCGGATTCGGGACAGGTCTTGCCCATCATGGCGGCAATCGCCCCCTCGCAGAGTGCGTCGGGAAGCATCATAGCCACGGGTCTTCTCAAGGAGATAGCCAAGGAATCCATCACGAACGTGAGCGCAATCGTGAAGAAGTTCACGGGTCGCGATATCCGCAACATGGATGTCCACATTCAGTTCATAGGCACGTATAACGGCGTTGAAGGAGATTCGGCGTCCGTCAGTGTGGCAACCGCGGTCATAAGCGCCGTTGAGGGCATCCCCGTAAGACAGGATGTCGCTATGACGGGTTCGCTTTCGGTTCGCGGAAATGTTCTGCCAATCGGCGGTGCGACCTACAAGATAGAGGCGGCGGCAAAGGCGGGAATAAAGACGATTATCATACCGAAGTCGAATCTTGCCGATGTTCTCATCGAGGACAGATACAAGGCAATGGTCGATGTCATCCCGGTAAACGATATCGCCGACGTTCTTAAGATTGCCCTTGTTGACGGTCCGGAGAAGGATAAATTCCTCGATAAGATTGCCGAGCTTGCAAGGCTTTCCCCCGCGGATATTATCGAGAGATTTGCCCCTAAGAAGTCGGATGCGCCCGCAGCCGCGAACTGAAAATAAATCTTTTTTTTGATATTATTTACGCATTTATTATGCATTTGACAGCCCGTATCCGAGGCGGGCTTTTTTCCGTTACAATCCATGACCTTTGACCCCGTAATGACCTGCCTGCGCCGTACACCTATACATGAACGGGCGGCATTACGTATGAAAAGTATGGCGACGACAGGCGAAAGGCGGCGGCAGGATAGGTTGGTGGCAGGGAAACACAAAAGAGAGTGGCGGGGCGGATTGCTCAAGAGATATACGCGGGAATTAATGCGTGAAAATATGCGGACTGTATATGTTCAGATAACGTAATGTCAGTAAAAAAGAATTGGTTGAGATTAGTTCAGAATGAATTCTTCTGTTTGATATCCAAGCCGTATTTTGCAACCATTAAGTCCCAGTCGCCGCTTGCCTTGAGGTTATCAAGACCCTTGTTGAACTTCTCGACAAGCTCCGGGTGATTCTTGCTTATACCGATGACGTATTCCTCGCCTGTCGGGATTGTGCCGAGAACCGTGAGGCTTCTTCCGTTCATGTTCATCCTGATTGCCTGAATATCGGCGATAACCGCGTCAAGTTTCGTTGTGGTCTGAAGCGTGTCAAGGGCATCCTCCAGAGTCTCGTAGAGCTGGAGTGATGACGCAGGCATGCGTCCCGTATCGATTAACTCGGTCTTTACCCAGTCGGCGGAAGTCGA
Organism: Methanomicrobium sp.; assembly: GCA_017553245.1. Lineage (GTDB taxonomy): Archaea > Halobacteriota > Methanomicrobia > Methanomicrobiales > Methanomicrobiaceae > Methanomicrobium. The sequence continues at coordinate 4,949 of JAFZMT010000074.1, read as the reverse complement.
GCCTGCCTGTGCACCGATAACCGCTCTTCCCTTGGTTACGTCATCCATCTTGAGCTGTGATCCCATCTTAACCGCGACTCCCTTGTTGGTTACCCAGTAGGTATTGGATAAGAGCATCTTCTCGGCTCTCTCGGGTGTCTTTGAGAACGCCGAATAGATAACGTCAATATCGCCGTTATCCATCGCGGTTATGAGGTCTTCCCTGTTCATCAGTTTGAAGATCAGTTTGATGTCCTGGTCACGTGCAATCAGATTTGCGCAGTCGTAGTCGAATCCCGACGGCATTCCGTTGGCGTCGGTGTAGGTGAACGGCGGATAGGAATCATCGACACCTACAGTATATACGGTCTGGGATGTGACCGTGCCCGTTGAGGCGGGTCCCGACGGAGTCTGTGTGCATCCCGCTGTCAGTATGAGCAGGAAGAACACGAGGACTGAAAATACAGCAATACTCTTTTTGTTCATGTTGTTTACTATGTGAAGATGATATAAATAAGTATTTGCAGTTGATTCATGCTAAAACAGATAATTATTTGAATTTGATATACGCGATCATGCAGACATTCATGCCGACATTCGTGCAGGCATTCATGGGGTATCATGCGGTATTCCTGCGGCACGGGTATGTACGGTTGCGGCATAAGTTGGCATTGCTGCGTCATGAAGCGGCACCGATGCGGCGGTGATGCCGCAGAGCACCCGTTGACAGTGCGGAATGAATGGATTCAATTAAGAATTAATTAAACCAATATTATACCTGCATTATTTGCGCAAAACGCAGGTATCGGGTCAATGGAGAAGATAGTTGTGCCGTGGCAGATTGTCAACGGATTCGGAGGACATATTAAGGCAACCGCAACAACCCTTGTTGTTCAGAAGAAGGGTGCGGTAAAGGAGTATCCGCTCTGCGATATTACGCACCTTCTTGTCTGCGGCGGTCACAACATCCACACCTCCGCAATAACTCAGCTTCTCAAGAACAATGCATCAGTCTCTTTCTTCGATGCCGACGGAAGACCGCTCTCGGTCCTGAGACCTTTCGGATACCGTGAGGATGAGGCTGTGCGCAGTCTTCAGATGAAGGCGCCGGAATACACCCGTGCCTCCGAGATAGTCCGCGCCTCCATAAAATCGCGAATGATGCTTATCGATAAGGTTTCGGAGAGCGCCGGCAGAAACCTCTATTACGAGGGCGAACGCGAGTTTCTGTATAATCTCCTCGATGACGTCGAGTACCTGATTACAATGGAGGAACTGCGGCGGATTCAGAAACTCTCCGCGGATATGTATTACGAGACGATATCGCGGTCGACCAACCCTATATTCGGGTTCAGACGCCGCACTCCGCGCCCGCATAAAGACCCGATTAATTCCATGCTCTCGCTCGGCTATTCGATGCTCTTCGGCAACTGCTGTGTCTCGATTATCGGCGCCGACCTCGACGGCGATATCGGCGTGCTCCGCGAAGGTCCGATGTCGCTTGTTTTGGACCTCATCGATCCCCTCAAGGCGAAGATGGTCGATTCCGCGGTCTTTAAGATTGCCGCCGAAATCCTGAAAGAAGACAGCTATGATATCGGAAATAAACGCTGTCACTTAAATGACGAAATTATGGACGCACTGACCGACGAACTTCACGGGTCGATAAACCAGAGCGATATCGACAGATGCGTGCTGTCATATCGCGATTCAATAGCCGAGAATCAGCCGTTTAAGATAAATTACTGAAATATGCAATTACTGAAAAATGCCATGCCGTATTTTCAGTATCTGCGCACGATATTGAAGCCTTCAAAACTGCGCAGGGGAACTTCTTTTGAGTCGACGCTCTTTACAAGCGCACGCGGGCATTCTCGTATCGACGATATCAGTTTGTCAATCGATGCGCAGTCGCCGGTTGCCAGAAAATGCACCCTGCCGTCATCGAGGTTTTCAACCTCGCCCGTAAGCGACAGCCCCTCGGCAACAGCCCTCACGCATGCTCTGAAACCTACTCCCTGCACCTTTCCCGAGACATAAGCCTCGACCGTAATGATGCGTTGCGGCGACGCCTCATTCCGCTGACTGCCCGAATCTCCGTCCATAACGCAATATTATCCCTGCTTTGATATCAGTCTTTTCGAATGAGTGTATGGCTGAATTTCCGCGTCGAAATACGCGGGACTAATAATTAAGAAGGTCAGATAATAATAAGAAATCAATAAGGAAAGAAATCAATAAGGAATCAGTATGAGCACAATATCCGAGAATATTGAGATAATAGTAAACGGCGACCTGCACGCAAGGCGTGCGGCGGTAAAGGAGCTTGTCGGCTTTAAGGAGGAAGCCGTAGAGCCTCTGATAACTGCGCTCTGCGAGACCGAAGAGAATGATGTCCGCTGGTATCTCGCAGGAGCGCTGGCAAGGATAGGAAAGCCTGCAATTTCGCAGCTGACCTACACGCTGAAGGTCTACCCCGACGACGATGTAAAACGCTACTGTGCCGCGGCGCTCGGAGAGATCGGCGAGCCTGCAATCGCGGAGCTAATCGCAATCTTTGAATCCGAAGACGGCATGACACGCGGTTTTGCCTCGCAGTCGCTTGTCAGAATCGGCGACATCGCCGTGGCGCCGCTTCAGAAGTTCATCGACGAAACCGACCCCGACGGCATCCCGCACCGCTGCGCCGTCGTCACACTCCACAAACTGCGTTTCGACCCCGAAGACGTCTGAATAGTGAATAACCGCCTGAGTAAAAAAGAAACATTTAATTATTTTTCTGTTTTGTGGATTTTGCGGATTATTTTTGCGGATTATAACTGAATGTATTTGCCGCTCTCGTAGTGCTGAATAACGTCGGCAAGTCCGAGACCTTTTATGTATTTTACAAGTTCCTCGTGGTCGCGCTCATGATACATGTGCGCCGATACCGAGGTATGCGAATACCAGCCCACGCTTGCGCCCACGCCGTCGGCAATCATCTTCTGAAGATGCACGAGGGCATACATGTTGGCGCCGAGGGCGGAGAGCATGTCGTTTGAGCGGAATTCCACATACATGTTGAGTGCGCCGTCACGCACGAAGCACTGGATTCTCTGAAGGCACGGCGGATTGTCCGAGACCGTATCCTTGTATGGCGTCCATGTAATGCCCTGCGCACGGCGCGAATTGGGATCGGACTTCAGTTTCTCGATGATATACCGAATCTGATCGATGCCTTTTCTGTCGCCGTCGCCGATTGATGCAAGTTGTCTGTCCGCGGCATTGAAACTGCCGCAGCCCGCATTATCTTCGCTGCCTACGGTAATCGGATAATCAAAGAGCCTGTCGTGATAGGTATAGACAAAGTCGTTATCGTTGCCGTATAAGAGATCATGGACATACTTCTGCATTGCGCCCTCGCGGAACATATTGAGAGGGCTGACCATGTAATCCGCAAACGGCTCTTTTACATGGATGTTCAGCGGTTCGGGAAGTTCTATGGTCTTCTCGTTATCTTCCGTAACGATATATACGCCGTATTTCAGTATGGTCTTTAAGACTTCTTCGTGAGCCTTGCCGATTGAGAAAGCGCGAACGTTAAACATGTTTTTCCCCTTTTGATCACAGATCCTGCTAACAGATCATTTACGCCGGATTATTTAGTAATACGTATTTGTCTCTCGCAGGACAAGCGGCGTCATCTTTGAAGTAATAAAAATTGAAGTAATCAAAAACTGATAAGCGGTAATCGTTCGAGGAATGTAAATTTCAGGCAATAATTGCGGGCTGTTTTCCGAAACTGCCGAGGGCATTAATTTTGAGTACTATATTATATCACAAGGCAAATTATCAGTCATGGAAGATCATGCTCCGAAGGCATCGCCCAAGATGAACGACTATTTCGGTTCGATTGAGGACGGTCTGACGGAGTGCATAGGCATTGCAAAAGAGGCGCGAAAGAAGGGCTACGATCCGCGGACGGATATCGAGATACCCATTGCAAGCGATCTCGCCGACCGCGTCGAGGCTCTCATGGGCTATAAGGGTGTAGCCGCACGTCTCCGCGAACTCGGAAAAGAGATGTCGCGTGAGGAGGTCTCGCTTAAGATAGGCGACGATTTCGTCGCGGGAATGTTCGGGGAGACCGACAAGGTCGCAATCCTCGACCACGCAATCCGAACCTCGATGGCGCTTCTTACCGAAGGTGTGGTCGCCGCGCCTACCGAAGGTATAGGAAATATCGGTATCGGCAAGAACGATGACGGCACCGAATACTTAAAAATCGCATATGCGGGACCTATCCGGAGTGCGGGCGGAACGGCGCAGGCGCTCTCGGTGCTCGTCGGCGATTACGTCCGAAAAGCCCTGAAGATGAACCGCTACATCCCGCGTGACGAGGAAGTGGAGCGCTATGTAGAGGAGATAAAGAAATACAACTCGATATCGAGTCTTCAGTATCTGCCGCCGGACGACGATCTGCGCCACATCGTCCGAAACTGCCCAGTCTGCATCGACGGCGAACCCACCGAGCAGGTCGAGGTCTCGGGTTACAGAAACCTCGAAAGAATTGAGACGAACGTCATCCGCGGCGGAATGTGCCTTGTCATAGCCGAAGGTATGGGTCTTAAAGCCCCCAAAATTCAGAAGATTGTCCGCAAAGTCCACATGGACGGCTGGGAGTGGCTGGACGCTCTGGTATCGGGCGCGGCTGCAAAGCCTTCCGAAGAGGAGGAAAAGGACGATTCCGTCAAGATAAAGCCGAAGGACAAGTTCATCCACGACGTTCTCGGGGGCAGACCGATATTCGCATATCCTATGAGAAAAGGCGGATTTCGGCTCAGATACGGGCGCTCGCGAAATACGGGGTTTGCAGGCGCGGGTTTTTCGCCCGCGACCTTACACCTTCTCGGTGATTACCTCGCGGTCGGCACTCAGATGAAGGTCGAGCGCCCGGGTAAAGCCGTGGGTGTCGTGCCCGTCGATACCAT
>JAFZMT010000073.1 GCA_017553245.1 Methanomicrobium sp. | reverse complement strand
GTCAAGCGAGTTAAAGCGGCATCTCAGCCAGTTGTCGGCGCTGTACTGCACGATGTTTAAGAACGGCGGCGAAGTCACGGTAAGGGTAACGGATGAGGGTGCTATCTCATGCGTATCGCAGGCATCGCGGGTCAAAAACCGCGCCGTGCTTCCCGCGGCTTTGAGATTTTCCATATCCGCGGCAGTCAGCGACTTCACGAGATTTCCGGTTTTCTTAAGGATAAGCGCGGCGACATCGCGGTATTCGGGTATCTGAGAGCGTTTTTCGTTTATCTTTATCTGGCTCTCAATGGATACCGCCTGATTCGGCGGCAGGGTATATACCGAGAAGAAGCCTTTGGAGTGCCCCGTAAGGCGGTTGGTTGCCGTCATCCTAATCCAGTCGTCGATTTGGTCGGAATTACCCGAATCCTCGCGTGTTTTGAGGTAATTTGTCAGCACCGCTATCTCGTATTCGGTCGCGGGATGGTAGAACATCGGCAGTTCGGGGGTGAAATCCGACTTTTTGAGGTATCTGTCGGCGTTTTTGAAGATGTCCGCAAGTCTTTCAGCAATCTCATCGGGCTGCGGAACAAAAAGACGCGGTTTACAGAGTATTCGGCTTAACGGGTTGATATCGTTCGAGATTATCCTGCGGTTCATCAGCGCCGCTTCTATGACCGTGGTGCCCCTCCCCGTAAAGGGGTCGTAGACGGTGTCTCCCTCATCCGTGAGGAGGTCTATGAAGAAATGCGGCAGTTGCGGCTTAAAACAGGCGCGATATGAGATTTCATGGATTGAGGATGCCTGACGCTGTTTTGCCGTCCAGAAACTGTTCGTGAAGTATCTGACGCCCGTATCCGAAGAAACGGTGACCGCGGTCCTGCGGCAGTCTCCCGAAAAATCAGTCCCCTCTGCCCCATATGCTCCGTCTGCCCGACCGCTCGCATCAGCCGCCTTATCGTAAGCCGCAATATCCTGCGACCCGTCGCGGCTGCAAAAACCGGTGAGGTATCTTCTGAAATCATCGGGATTCTTTATCGCAGGCATCAGTAAGGGTTTACTGCCGAAAGATGTTATTATTTACTGTTTACCGCTTATTCCCCGCATTGTCTGTTATTCCCCGTCATTGCCTGCCGTGCCTGCCGCTCAATGTCTGCCCGTCGCGGTTTCGCAGCGCGGATATACGTCTGAATCGCCGGTATCCTAATCACTTATATGCAGGTATTTCGAATCATATTCCGATGAAAGAAGAAACGATAAAAGAAGATGTTTTTATTGACGGCAAGGTTGCCGAAGGATTTGTAATACCCGTAGGAAAAGTAAATCTGGTCTTTGTGAAGACGGATAAGGGTTTAATCGGATGCGGCGCCTTCGATGTCACCGGACTTGAGAAGTTTGCATACCCTGCGGCAAAGGTAAAGCCGACAGGCAACTCGGTCGCTGACATCGACGATCTCTTAAACGGCACGATTGCGGCTGTAAACCCTTCGGGCGAAAAAATCGGAATCAAAGTCGGCATGAGCGGAAAAGACGCCGCAAAACTGATTGTATAATCAAAAAAATAATAAAAAAATGAATATTCGGGATTTATCCCGCACTCATTTTCAGTAATTTTCGAGAATTTCCTGTAAGATTCGGGATTTGTGATATTATTCGGTTATTCTCTCAAAACCGCAGAATATGCGGGCTGTCGCAATAAAAAACTTTCATTAACGAAAAGGAATATATTAGGATATACTACAGGGGACTGAAAAGGACATGGACAATATTTCCGACGAATTTCAGAGCATGAGAGTCAAAATAACGGGCATGCACTGCGCAAACTGTGCAAAAAATCTTCAGACGGCGCTGTCGAAGAGGGACGGCATAGTCGAAGCCGCCGTTGACATCACGTCCGAGAGTGCGGACATAAAATGGAATCCCGAAAAGGTCACACTCGCGGAGATTGCCGAGACCGTCACGGATACGGGCTTTTCGGTCTTCATAATCGAAAAGAAGATGCACATCGGCGGCATGCACTGCGCAGGCTGTGCAAAGCGTGCCAAATCGGCTCTTGAGGGGATAAACGGCGTCATATTTGCGGATATCAACATCACCGACAACACGGGATTCATTAAAGTCATTCCCTCATATTCCGACCTTGAGGACGAAGAGCGCTATATTGAGGAACTGGAAGGCAAAATTGCCGATGCCTTAAGCAAATACGGCTTTGAATACATCGGAGATGACGGGGAAGCGGGAGATTACGATGCCGGCGGGGACGACGGTTCGGATAGTTCGGGCAGTGCATGCGGTGTCGGATGCGGCGTGAGTGACGGGGAAATGGGCGATGCCGAAGAGGGCGGCAAAAAAAAAATCACGGGGCTTTTTCACAGACTTCTTCAGAAGAAGTAAAAGAGAGTAAAAAAGACCGAAAACCCGAAAAATCTGAAAAATCCGAAAGAAAAGGCAGCGGCGGGAAGAAGACCTCTTCTTACAGCGAGTATATTCAGAAGGAAAGAACGGACAGCATTCGGCGAATCATCATAGGATTCTGCGTTTCCGCAGTCATCATCGCCATTATGTTCACGGGCATCGTGCCCGCGGAAATCTCGGCATACGTGATGTTTGTCATATCCACGCCCGCGGTCCTTTATCTCGGATATCCTATTTTTAAATCGGCATTCGCGGGCGTAAGGACCGGATCGCTCAACATGGACTTCATGTATGCGCTCGGTATCGGCACAGCGTATATCGCCTCGGTCTTGGGCACATTCGGCATTTTCCTCTCAAACGAGTTCATCTTCTACGAAACCTCGGTGATGCTCGCCTCATTCCTCATGCTCGGGCGTTTCCTCGAAGGCGGCGCCAAGCGCAGGACGAACGATGCCGTAAAGAAACTCATCTCCCTGAAACCGAAGACGGCGCTTTTGAAGGGCGACGGCGACGAATACATGACCGTGCCCGCCGATTCGCTGAAATCCGGCGACATTGTCCTGATTAAACCCGGAAGCATAGTGCCCGCGGATGCGGTCATCGTAAGCGGCGAGATGTATGCCGACCAGTCGTCAGTGACCGGCGAACCCATGCCCGTTAAAAGGACGGTCGGCGAGAGTGTCATAGGCGGCACCATCAACACGGGCGGAGCCGCGGTTGTAAGGGTGACGAAGGCGGGCAGCGAATCCCTGCTTTCGCAGATAATCAGGCTTGTCGAGGAGACACAGCGTCAGAAACCCCATGTTCAGAGGATTGCCGATACCGCGGTCTCGTATTTCATCCCCGCGGTCCTGCTCATCGCCACCGTTTCCGCGTGCGTCTGGTATTTCCTGCTCGGCGCAACCTCGCTCTTTGCCGCGACCGTCTTCATATCGGTCGTTGTGGTTGCCTGCCCGTGTGCGCTGGGACTTGCGACCCCGACGGCGGTCGCGGTAGGAATAGGGCGTGGCGCCGAGCTGGGAATCCTAATCAAGAACGGCGAGGTCATTGAGGATGCCGATAAGATTCGCTGCATTGCCTTTGACAAGACGGGGACGCTGACGGTCGGAAAGCCGAAATTAACTAAGGTTATTCCGTTCGGTGACGGCGACGCGGATGCCGCGCTTGCACTTGCGGCGGGTGTGGAGGCAATGTCCGAGCACCCCATTGCCAGAGCGGTCTCGGACGAGGCGGAAAGAGTCGGTCTTAAAGTGCCGCAGGTCGCGGATTTCAAATCCCATGCTGGCAGGGGGGCATCCGGTGTCGTTGACGGCATCACTTATGCAATAGGAAATGCCGATTTTGTCCGCAGTTTCGGAGTAGCAATCCCCGAAAACGTGATTTCGGAGATGAAGGGGTATGAGTCCGACGGCAGCACGACGGTGCTTCTTGCGCGGACTGCCCCGAAGGATGCGGAAACCGTGGGAGATGGGACGTTGGGAGCCGCAGATGACGCGAATGCGGCATCTGC
>JAFZMT010000072.1 GCA_017553245.1 Methanomicrobium sp. | reverse complement strand
CCACGGCATCATGAGAAGAGGGGAGAGTGTGGTTGACATTGTCAATACAATGAAGAGACTCCCTTGGCATGAGAAATAAAGCTGAATCAATCTTATTTCAAATTTAATTTTTGCAAAATATTTTCCCGGAATATCTTATTTTACACGTTTTACGATATTTCCACATTTACCGATATTTCCACATTTACCGATATTTCCATATTTACCGATATTTCCACACTTTTCCGATTCATTTTTTCTCATTCCCGTTTTCAGTCACTCAAAATTAATCAAAGATATATCAAATCAGGTCTTACATGATCGTATGCGGGCATACTTTGCACTTGTTGACGATCTGCTGACATGGGAGGAGTTTGAGGCGAAAGTCGGTGCCGTATGCACAAAAGAGGGCGACGAGGAGGCTGAGGAGGAGGCGGCAAGGTCGGTTGCCGAAAGCCTCGGGCGTCTTCATGTAAAGATAGCGGATTTGAGGTCGGGACCGACACTGAGTTCTTTTTTCTGTAAGGTTATCGATATCGGCGATATCATACGTTTCGAGCGGGATACGGGTGCGGTCGGGCGCCTTGACCCCGATGACGATCTCTTTGTCACGGAATCGCCGGATGCGGAGCCGCCCGGGCTTATGAGGCGGGTGCTCGTCGGCGACGATACGGGTGAGGCTGTTCTTGTATTTCGGGATATGAAGGTTCACGGGACGCAGGATATCCGCATCGGCGACGTGCTTGAGGTTGCCGTGCGCTTTAAGAGCCTTTCAAATGCGGCGGCAGTTGATATGCGGGAGGCTGAGAACGTTGATTTAAGCCTCAGAAAGTCGGGGATGAAGACGCTCAAGCCGCTGAATCTCAGAGTTAAGATTCTTTCGCTTGACGGGGCGGATGATGAGGCGTGCGCGGTATCGGAAAACTCGTCGAATTTGAGCGGTTCGGGCAGGGATAATCCGCAGCGGCATTATTCGGAGGCTTATGTCTGGGTGATTTATGCGGATGCCTGCAATATGAACTGTTTTGCGAGGGTCGGCGTCTTCGGTGACGCTGTTGCTGATGCCATTAAGAGCGCGGGTGAAGGCGCGGTGGTTGAGCTGAACGGCGTCATGCAGAGACCTTCGCGGTTTGTGCGGTATTTCGCCGGTGCCGAGTCGACCGCGAAACCGTGCGATAATACGTGCAGTCCCGATGAGACATCTTCGGGTGCTTTTGTGCCTGCGGAAGTTTCGTTTGAGAGGCTTTCGGCATTACCGGAGGATTTCGGAGATATCGCCGTATGCGTAAAAATCGAGGATGCGGGGCATGTCTCTTCGTATCTGCGCCCGCCGCGGAGTAAGAGGCGTTTGAGAGGGTTTGGCAGCGCAGGCTGCGGTTATGATGCGGCGAATGCGGAATACGAAGGTGCGGGCGGCACGGATGAGGGGATTTACAGTTCGGAGAATATCTTCAGAGTCCGCAGATGCATTGTTTCGGATGCATCCGGCGGCGCGGGTGCGGATAAGGCGGACGCGAAGGCGGAGGCGGAGACGACAGATGCCTATCCCACGCATGCGCGTTTAGTCTTATGGGGCAGGCATGCGGCGACTTTGCTCTCGGACGGCGATGTTGTGCGTGTTTATAACTGCAATGTCAGGTACGGGGATAACACATCTTCGGGCTTTGAGATTCATGCCGGCGGCAACTCCTGTGTGAAGGTCGTCGGCGGAGATTGCGGAAATTGCGGGCGCGGGGATGAATACGGCGAGATTTGCGGCATTATCCTGGAATCTGCCGAAGGGCTCTGCCTTATAGAATCCGGCAGCGGTGAGAGGTATACGGTTAAGGTGCGTGATGCGGCGTTGGAAAGCATTTTGGCGCAGTTTGCCGGAGGCGGCGATGTGATTGTGTCGGGAAGGATTACGGAGCACCTCATCCGCGCCGATGCGGTGATGCCTGTCTCGCGGGATGTGTCCGGCGTCGTAAAGAGGCTTGAAAATCTTGAGGAAATGTTTGGGCACGACAATTGCTGATTGCCATAATTCCGGGCGTATTCATTAAAGCAGGGGCAATTCATGGGAATTGTTGCGATGCCGATCCGCAAAAAATCACTTTCGCACCGCACGGTGTACTCCTATATACCACCGCATGCAACTAAGATGTAAGAATGTTCGTTAGAGGTTAAAGAAATGTCAGAACATGAGATAGAAGATTTACCCGGAGTAGGTCCGACGACTGCCGACAAACTCAGAGACAGCGGTTACTGCACGATTGAGAGCATTGCAACCGCATCGTATGTCGATCTTGCGGAGGATGCCGAGATAGGCGAAGCCACCGCAAAGAAGATGATCAAGGAAGCCAGAAAGATGGCGGATATCGGCGGTTTTCGTACCGGCATTGCCGTTTTGGAAGAGAGAAAAGAAGTCAGAAAACTGAGTACGCTTGTTCCCGAGTTGGACGAACTCATGGGCGGCGGACTTGAGACAATGAGTATCATAGAGTTCTACGGCGAATTCGGTTCGGGAAAAAGTCAGATATCTCACCAGATGGCTGTAAACGCGCAGCTGCCCTACGAAGTCGGCGGACTTCAGGGCTCGGTCGTTTATGTCGATACCGAAAACACATTCAGACCCGAGAGAATCAGACAGATGGTCGAGGGTCTTGAGGTCGACTGCGAGGTGCCGCCGGTGGAGGACTTCCTTGAGCACATCCACGTTGCCGAAGCATTCACATCCGATCACCAGATGCTTCTTATCGACAACATAAGGGAGCTTGCCGCCGAACTCAAAGACACTGACAGACCCGTGAAACTCATTATTGTCGACTCTCTGATGGCGCATTTCCGCGCCGAGTATGCGGGACGCGGCACACTCTCCGCACGCCAGCAGAAACTCAACAAATACATGTACGACCTGGCAAAGGTTGCCAAGGAGTTCAATTCGGTTATCATCGTCACCAACCAGGTACAGTCCAACCCCGCTGTATTCTTCGGTGACCCGACCAAGCCGACCGGAGGTAATATCGTAGGACACGCATCCAAGTTCAGAGTATATCTGCGGAAGAGCAAGGGCGGAAAGAGAGTGGCAAAGCTTGTCGACAGTCCCGACCAGCCGGAAGGCGAGGCGGCATTCTCGGTTGAAATGGCAGGTCTTAAGTCTGTCTGATTCAAAGATATAGAATCAATGATAATCTCAAAAACCTCCTCCTCTTTTTCGCCGCGTGCGCTTATCTGCGACATTGACGGCACTCTTACCGATATCTCGCGCAGAATCGATCTGGAAGCCGTCGCCGCCTTAAGAACTCTTGTCGATAACGGCATTCCCGTGGTTCTGGCAAGCGGCAACACGGTCTGCGCCATGACCTTTCTCTGCAAGATGATAGGCACGGACGGCACGATTATCTCGGAGAACGGCGGCGTATACCGTATCGGTTATCTCGGAGAACTTCAGGTCTGCGGCAATCACGAAGCCTGTAAAGCGGCATTGGCGCGCGTAAAGGAGTATTTTGAGGCAAACAATATCCGCATGAATCTCTACAGTCCCGAATATCGTTTTGCGGACATTGCCTTTGAGAAAACGGTCGATGCCTCAACAGTCCGCGATCTGGTAAAGGATCTTCCCGTGCACATCCTCGATTCCGATTACGCCCTGCATATCCAATCCGGCGATCTGAATAAGGGAACGGCATTCATGGAGGTTGCCCGCGAACTATCGATTCCGGTATGCGAGTTTGTCGCAATCGGCGACTCCTCAAATGATATCGAGATGATTAAGTGCGCAGGTATCGGAGTCTCGGTCGGTCCCGACAATGCGCCGCTTGCGGAATATGCGGGATATGTAAGCAAAGAAAAATACGGGCGCGGTTTTTGCGAGAGTGTAAAGAAGTTTTTCCCGACGCTGTTTGAATAATATTGAATAGATAAAACAGCGTTTAAAGCAAATGAGCGCTTAAAGCAAAAAGAATGATTTTGATTGGCTGATGCTGTCTTTACTGCTTGGACAGATAGCGGTCGACAACAATATAGTCTCTTATGTCTCTTACAGCCTCGAAAGGTATCATGAGTCTGTCGCCGTCAACCGTGTAACCGGTTGCGTCAAATCCCGAGTCCGGTCTGACAACAAGGCTGTCGACCTGACCCGAGTCAAGATCAACCATGATGTTTCTTATTGTGCCGATAACCATTCCGTCTGTGCTCATTACCTTTTTCTTTGAGAGACTTCTGGAGAATGTGCTTTTCATATTTTATGATTGTGTAAATTATAGTATATAAGGACTTGTAAAAAATCTCCGCATTTTATCACGCGTCAGACAGTTCATCGGCGATTTAAAGCAGCATGTCCTTTATTTTCGGCATATGCGCAGATGAAATATCGGGCTGAAGTGCCTGAACATGGATTACCGCAAAAAAAGAGAAAGTGAGAGAGTGAGAGAAAAGGTGTGTCCGGTATTTAAAGCGCCGGAAACACCTTGATAATATCCGATTGCGTCAGAATGCCGGTCGGCTTCTCATTTTCCATAATAATGACGCGTCCGATGTGCTGCTCTTTGAACTGCTTTATGACCTCATAGAGATGAATCTCGGGCGAGACAATGATGACATTGTTTGTCATATAGCGCTCGACCTTCGCATCGATAGCCTGCTCGCGGTCTATGCCCCGTATCAGATCGCTCAGCGTGATGATGCCGACCATCTTTTTACCCTCGGCATCCATGACCGGAGCGCCGTGAATCTTCTTCTCATTGAAGAGTTTTACCGCGGAACGAAGCGTATCGTTGCGGTTGAGGGTGATCACCGGCGAACTCATGTAGTAGCGTATCTGTCTCTTCGGAAGCGAAATTATCTCGGCAATCGTGATAAGGAGCTGCTGGGAGACCTCGTCTTTGCCGTAGATCTCGCCTTTACCTTGGAGACGGTTTACGGGCGAGGGTCCGACCGTGACCTCATCGCCAATCTCGAAGGACTTGACGCTGCCGATGAGCTTTATCACCGCATGACACAGGT
>JAFZMT010000071.1 GCA_017553245.1 Methanomicrobium sp. | reverse complement strand
TTGGGACGCGACTTTTCGGAGGGCATTGCGGGCGGAAGAACAAATGTAAGGACTCCGTTACTTTCGAAGAGCTACAAATTCGTTGAAGGATTTCTCGGAATCTCGCAGATCTATCCGATTACCGCAAATGACGGGGATATTCTCGGATACGTGGATATCGGTTATCAGCCCAGAAGCATAATCGCGCCTAATGTGCATAATCTCATCGCGGATACGCCTTACAATGTCTGGGTAATCGAGACCGACGGAACCAATATCTTCGATACCTCCTCATCGGAGATAGGCAACAACGTGCTTACGGACGAGATGTATCAGGATAAGAAATTACACGAGTTTTTAAGCACAATTGCTAAAAAGAAGACCGGTTCGGGGCAGTATACCTTCAGAGACTATAAGTCCGGCAATGTCATAAATAAGAATGCGGAATGGGCAACCGTGGATTACGGCGGCAGCGAGTGGCGCGTCGTCCTTACATCTCCTGCCGAATGAGTTTGAGTGTGCATCGGAAATAACGAAAAGCAAAAATAACGTAAAGGCAAAAGCAATTCAAAAAATAAACAACAATATATTCTATTTTTAAAATGGTTCAAATCTCTGTAAATAAGAAATAGGGATGGATATCCCGATTTGTGTTCCGATATTGTGCGGTTTATGTTCCGATATTCCAGCTGTTCATGTATTTCTTCTGGTAGTCGGTCAGTTTATCGATTGAGATGCCGAGCGAACTCAGTTTCAGGTTTGCAACCGTGACATCGATATCGTTGGGAACATCATAGACGCCGCCTTTGAGTCCTTTGCCGTTCTTAAGGATATACTCCGAGCACAAAGCCTGAAGTGCGAACGAGAGATCCATGACTTCAATGGGATGACCCATTCCCTTAGGCGATGCGAGATTAACGAGGCGACCTTCGGCAAGGACATTGATGTTTTTGCCGTTTATGTTGTAGGTATCTATACCTTCGCGGCGTTCGACGCCCTTATTGTTCTTTTCAAGCCATTCCACGTCAATCTCGACATTGAAGTGACCGGCATTGGAGAGAATGGCGCCGTTCTTCATGACCTTGAAGTGCTTTTCCGTGATGATGGATGTGTTGCCCGTTGTGGTGACAAAGAGGTCGCCGATTTTTGCCGCCTCATCCATCGTCATTACGTGGTAGCCGTCCATATGGGCTTCAAGCGCACGTCTGGGGTCAATCTCGGTCACGATAACCTTTGCGCCGAGACCGTGTGCCATCTTTGCAAGACCGCGACCGCAGTATCCGTATCCGGCGACGACAAACCACTTGCCGCCGATGAGCGTGTTCGTCGTAATCATCACAGCCGAAAGCGCACTCTCGCCGGTGCCGTGGACATTGTCGAACTGGTGCTTCATGGGCGTGTCGTTGACGGCAACGACCGGAAATTCGAGTTTGCCTTCCGCCGCCATCGAACGCAGTCTGTGTATGCCCGTCGTCGTTTCCTCGCAGCCGCCGATAACGTTACCTAAAAGTTCGCGTCTCTCGGTGTGGAGGCGGTGAATGAGGTCCATACCGTCGTCGATTGTGATTGTCGGGTTTGAATCGAGGACTTTGTCTATGCCCTCATAGTATTCCTCAACCGTGCAGCCTCGTTTTGCAAAACAGTGAACGTTTTTGACGTTTCCGAGCGCCTGTGCAACATCATCCTGTGTTGACAGCGGGTTGCAGCCCGTGATATATACCTCGGCACCGCCTTTTGCAAGCGTCTCCACAAGGACTGCGGTCTTTGCCTCGACATGAAGCGCCATTCCTATTTTCATGCCTTTGAAGGGTTTTTCCTTCTCAAATCTGTCTCTGATTACGCTGAGGACAGGCATGTACTGCCTTGCCCAATTCATCTTCAGTTCGCCCGTGTTCAAGATAACACCCTTATTTTGTATAAATAGTATTTGATCTTAAGATAATAGTTATTTACTTTTCTGACAGAAGAGATATTTAGGGAGCCGTATGATTCAGAAGTATCTGCCTGTAACAAAGGGTCTTAAGGATGAGCTTATGCGCTACGGCGAGTATGTGCCGCGTGAGTGCTATCTCAATCCGCGTACGGGCAATCTCTGGCAGAAGCATACGGACGGGCGGTATACCAAGATAACCAAGAATCCGAGGAATGTCCTTCGTGCTCTTGACAATTACCTTGAGGACGTCTCAAAGAAGAGAGACAGATGCATGAGAAGCCGCAAGGAGTGGTTCGGGGAGAAGATTGACTGAATAAAACGAATCAGTTCAATATACTGTCCGATAAACTGTTACTTCAATATACTGTTATTTCATTACCGATATATCTGTTAAAGACTACTGACAAAAATCGAAAAAGGTCACTTATATGGCGCTTACAAAACGAATAATTCCCTGTCTGGATATCAAGGACGGGCGCGTGGTCAAGGGAACAAATTTTCTGGGGCTCCGCGACGCAGGCGATCCCGTTGAGCTTGCGGCACGCTACAATGAGCAGGGTGCCGATGAGGTCGTATTTCTGGATATTACCGCATCCAAAGAGGGACGCGGGGCACTGCTGGATGTGATAAGGCGTGCCGCCGATAAGCTGTTTCTGCCGCTCACGGTCGGCGGCGGCGTCAACACGGTCGATGACATGAGTGCGCTTTTGAGAGCGGGCGCCGATAAGGTCTCGGTGAACACCGGCGGCGTCAAAAACCCGCATCTGATAAGCGAGGGTGCGGAGAAGTTCGGCAATCAGTGCATTGTCTGCGCAATCGACGTGAAGCGTAACGATAATTTCGCGGAATGCACATCCGAGGGCGGAGCGACCCGAATCACGCTCAAGGACGGCACCGAATGCTGGTATGAGGTGGTTATCTACGGCGGCAGCAAACGCACGGGTATGGATGCGGTAAAGTGGGCAAAGAAAGCCGAGTCTCTGGGCGCCGGCGAAATCCTCCTGACATCCATGGAGACCGACGGCGTCAAAGAAGGCTTTGACATACCCATAACCTCAAGGATTGCCTCCGAGGTTCATATTCCCGTTATAGCCTCCGGCGGTGTGGGAAGCATGGAGCATTTCTACACGGGATTTACCGAAGGCAAAGCCGATGCCTGTCTTGCGGCGTCGGTCTTTCATTTCGGCGAGATGACGGTCGGCGAGGTCAAGGAATACCTCAATAAGAAGGGCGTATCCGTAAGAATTTGAGCAAAAATTCCCGCGTCCCATTATTTTTCTTTTATCCCGCCGGGTGCGGATTGCATGGCGCCGTTTCCCTTACGCCCATTCCATAAGCGCTAAATACTATTCAGAATGATATTTCTGAAAGGTGATTATTACGTATAAGAAAATTGCTTGTTTATCTGCTTTGATTGTACTTATCGCACTTACCGCAATGGTTGCGGGATGCACGGGCACGTCAAGCCAGCCGATACCCGCACAGACGCCTGCGCCCACAGCGGCACCGACGGCACCCGCGGTTACCGAGGCGCCACAGCCCGCCGCAACCGAGACCGAATGGGTCTTATGGAGAGAACAGGACAGCATCACACTCAACCCGCTCGGCGGATACCGCATATTCACGCCCAATGCCAACGGCAAAGAATACAAAGCCGTTCGTGTGAAGGTTACCTCGACAAACGTCCCGATAAACGTTCTGTATCTCACGGAATCCGAAAAGAACAAATTTGAGAAGGTCATGGCAACAAATGCCGGAACATACGAGACCGTTGCAAGATTTGACAAGGTTCACTCGGAGATGACCGAGGCGACAGCCGATGAGCCGTTACGTGTTATTCTCCTGAACACCGACGACAGACTGGCGACACCTCAGGTTGAGATCTGGTACAAAGAATAAGGTATCTGAGGATACCCTGTTCGTAAATCCGAAAAAATCCGGAAAAAATTTAAATTATTTTTTTGCTTTTTGAGTCTGATTTTAATTTATTTATAAATTCGGGCTTACAGCTTAAACCGCAGTTTCAGTATGTCCGTGCCCATTGAGAATACGTCCTTGAATCTGACCGTCGTTCCCGTGCCAGTTGTCCAGACGACCGGAAATTCCGTGATTTTATAGCCTTTATGCTGTGCCCTTACAAGCACCTCGGTATCCCAGAACCAGTGCGGCGCTCCGACCTCGGGAATAAGGGCAAGCAGTCTTTCGCGGTTGAATCCCTTGAAACCGCACTGATGGTCGTAGAGCCTGCTTCTTAGAATCAGTCTTACAAGGAAGTTGTAGCCGCGGCTTGCAATCTCGCGTCCGTGAGTCCTTACAACGTCGCTCTGCGGCATCAGACGCGAACCCGTCGAGATATCAGCGCCGTCCCTGATTGCGCCGATAAGCTCACTGAGATGCTTCATGTCGGTTGCGAGATCGACATCGTAGTAACAGACAATTCTGCCTTTTGCGGCGGTAAACGACTTATTGAGCGCATTTCCGCGCCCCTGCCTCTTATCGCTGTGCATGAGGATTACACGCGGGTCCTTCTTTTCCCATTCCTCAACAAGTTCGCGG
>JAFZMT010000070.1 GCA_017553245.1 Methanomicrobium sp. | reverse complement strand
TAGTCAGGAAGACAAAAGAGACCTCGATACAGGTAAAGATTAACCTTGACGGTTCGGGTATTGTAAATGCGGATACGAAGATTCCATTCTTTGATCACATGCTGAATGCGTTCGGAAAGCACGGCGGCTTTGATCTGGATGTCGCCGCCGACGGCGACCTCGAGGTGGATTTCCACCACACCATCGAGGATATCGGAATCGTAATGGGGCTTGCACTCGAGAAGGCGCTTGGCGATAAGAAAGGTATCGAGCGCTTTGCGTATACCGCCGTTCCCATGGACGAGGCGATTGCCTATGCGGCGCTGGATATCAGCGGACGTCCGTATCTTGTGATGAAAGGTGAGTTCAGCGAAGGTGGCGGTCTTTCGTTCCCGCCGGATTTGATAGAACATTACTTCTACAGTCTCTGCACAAATGCCAAAATTACCCTTCATCTGACCTTTGAGGGAAGAAACGATCACCACATGTGCGAGGCGCTGTTCAAGGCGTTCGGAATTGCGCTTAAGTCTGCGGTAAGAGTCGATCCCAAAAAAGGCATACCCAGCACCAAAGGCAGTATCTGAGCGAAAATACGCGGATAAAGCGGTATTACTGCGTCAAAACCGCTATGGAAATATTGATGCGGCAAGTCTGTTACGGCAGGAATAATGCGGTAATGCCGTAAAACTCAATAATTTTTTTAAAACTTTTCAGAAAAAAGAAATTCAGGCGTTGACAGCCATGTCAACGTCTTCCTTCTTGATTGTCTTTCTTCCTGCGTGAACAGCGTACTTTGCTGCCTCTTTTGTGAGTTTTGCAATGTAGCTCTCCGTTGCATCAACTATAGCCTGAGCTGCGTCGCTTCCGACCCTCTCGGCACCGTTCTTCTTTGCAATCCTTACGACTGCTGCGATTGGTAGATCATTTGCCATTTTATTCCACCTTAAAAGAAGTCTATCGGTTTAAGATATATACTTTTTGGGAAAATTGCCGTAAAACTCGATACTATACAGTTAAATTTGCAAAAAATTCAAAAATTCAAGTCTTTGATGAAAACGCCCTGACATTGCGGAAATGTCTGTGGAAATCGGTTTATTTTGAAAAATAAACTCTCTGCGGCTACTTTTCATCATTCGCGAGAGATACGGCGAGCAATAGCGCATTTGCGTAATCACTGCCTGCGCGCGAAGTATCCACGAATATTCTGCTTATATTCAGGACAGGCGCACCGTGTGCGTCGCCGTTTCCGAGAAGGCACAGCGTTCTGAAGATAAGGTTTCCCGAGATGCCGTCGGGCGCAATCACGATTCCGTGATTCTGCGGAGCGTCCTCTATCAGAATCTCGCAGTTCTCGGCGTCCGCCTTCAGGGCTATCTCTTCGGCATCGCGGATGGTTTTGTCAACGACGGCATGTCGACCGAGATCTCCGTTTCTGCCTCCGGAGAGCACGGCAACGCGGTCATTGAGTCCAAGTCTCTTCGCCAGCGGTCGGCACTCTTTTATGAACTCGAGTTTGTCCTCCACGTCCCAGCCCTCGTCGACGCCGACCGGCGCAAGAAGGAACTTCTTTCCCGCGCATCTGCCGCCGCAGACCTCAAGAAGGGCAACACGGCGGAGTTTTTCGACGCCGAAACGCGCTTTTATATTTTTCATGACGAGATTTGCGGGCAGTGTCCCCCTTACCGCGGCGTCGATATCGCCGCTGTACAGCGCATCCACGATATCGTATTCGGGTTTGTCGGAGATGCGGTATTCCGTATTCTCGCTGCGCTTATGCGGAGACGGCGGAAGGCTCTTCGTAAATATGACGAAATCCGCCTTATCGTTTATCTTATCAATGCTTCTCTCAATCTTTTCAATCTCTGCCGCAGCGCCGATACCTATCTTCACGGATATCCCCCTGTATGTGTTAATTGTGCGTTAGATGTGTGTTAAAATATGCTTTAAAATATGCGATAAAAAAAGTTAAAATTTGCCAAAATATGTGTTAATGGGTGTTAACCGGGTGTTAACGGGAGTTAAAAGGTAATTGTTTGAATTTATTGTTTGATTTTATTGCTTGAATATGCCCGTAATGCTGTCTTTTGCCAGATCAAAGACCGAGGATTCCTCGGAGTTGTATTTTATCGTCAGGCTTCGGCTTTCATTGACGCAGCCGATATCCGCGGCGGTCATGCCGACCGCTTTAAACAGTTCAATGACTTCGGCGGCATTTTCAGCTTTTGCCGTCATGATAAAGCCCATTCCCGGATACATCCTCACCCACTGCGAGAAGGGTATGGAAAGCTTTGCAAGATCGGGTCTGGGGATGCGACCAAGGTCAATCTCGGCGCCGGCGCCGCTGCTCTCAAGAAGCATTCCCAGTGTGCCGATTATGCCCGGATTACTTATGTCTTTTGCCGCGGTAAGCAGATGCCGCTGTGCAAGTGTGTGCATGACCTCAATCTGGGCACGCACCTCTTCCGCGCTTCTGATTGTCGCCGAATCCCAGTTCAGCGCACATGAGGGGTGAACGCGTCCGTTCAGGTCGATTGCGGCGATAACATGGTCACCTTTTGCGGCAGTGCTCGAAAGGATTACGTCCGATATCTTCACCGTGCCCATGATTGCGACATCGACAGCCGAGAAGGGCGAATCCGGGTGAAGGTGCCCGCCGACGACGGGCACATTGAACTTCTTTGACGCATCCGCCATTCCGCGCAGGACATCATGACCGATCTTCTCGTCCTTTACCGAGAGAATGTCGACCATTGCAAGCGGTCTGCCGCCCATTGCGGCGATATCGTGCACATTAACGAGAACGGCACAGAAACCCGCCCAGTAGGGATCGGCTTCCATAAGCATGCTCCAGATGCCGTCCGCGGCGAGCAACAGCCCGTCGTTTCCGTTTTTTATCAGCGCCGCATCCTCACCGAAGGAGGCAATTACATTCTCCGAGTCCATTTTAAGAGAATGGATGATCTCCCCTATGGCATGCTTTCTGGTAACGCCCGTATATTCCTGAACCACCTTTGCTATAAGTTCAGTGGAACACTTTTCCTCCACCATTCAAACCAACTAAAGTATGTTTGAGTTTCCTATCAGATAAAATATATTCTGTTATTTGTCGCAGATGATTAACACTTAATTAAATTAGTTCGAGTGCATATAGTTAGATTGCAATTATAACCGATTAATCTTTTAATAACGCGGTAGGGGGCAGAATCGATGATGCAGGATTGGGTTGAGAAATACAGACCGAAATCACTTGCCGACATAATCGGAAACAGGGATACCGTGCGGCGCATGCTTGAGTGGGCGCGTGACTGGGATGCGTCAAAGCCGCCGCTTCTCCTCTTCGGAAAGCCCGGTATCGGCAAGACATCATCCGCGTATGCGCTTGCAAACGATATGAACTGGGAGGTTGTCGAGCTTAATGCAAGCGATCAGAGGACAAAGGGAATAATTGAGAAGATCGCGGGAAGCACGGCGACGACGATGAGCCTTCTGGGTTCGCAGAGAAAACTCATCCTCCTCGATGAAGCCGACAACCTTCACGGCACCGCGGATCAGGGCGGTGCGCGTGCGATAATCAGTGTCATCAAGTCCTCGAAGCAGCCGATAATTCTGATTGCAAACGACAAATACGGCGTTGCAAAGGAGATAAAGGCCCTCTGCGAGCCTTTGCAGTTCCGCGCCTTGCAGGCAAGAAGCATAGTGCCGCATCTGAAGTATATCTGTTCGGCGGAGAACAAGACATGCAGTGAGACTGCCCTCATGCAGATTGCCGAGAGCGCGGGCGGCGACATGCGGGCGGCAGTCAATATGCTGTTTGCCGCCGGAAGCGGCTCGGAGAACGTATCCGAGGAGAGCGTCTCCACCGCCGCAAAGGACCAGAGGTCGACAATATTTGAGCTTGTCGGCGGCATTCTCAGGGGCGGCGAAGACAGGCGGCTCATGGAGATGTCATACGATCTCTCGGATACGCCCGACACTGTAGAGCAGTGGATAGAGGGCGCATTGCCGCAGATAAGTACCCTGCGCGGTCGCTCTGATGCATACGGTTTTCTTGCGCAGTCGGATATCTATCTCGGCAGGACATACCTGCGGCAGTATTACACGCTCTGGAAGTATGCCACGGCACTCATGATCATAGGCACCGCCTCAGCCGCCGGCGGTCGGGGCGTTACCGGCAGTATCATGCCGCCTGCGCGCTGGGCAAAGATGGCGGGCGCAAAGAAGAAGAAACTCATACGCCAGAGTGTTCTTATCAAAGCGGCGTTTGCCTACCACATGCCGGAGAACACCCTGCGCGACGAGTA
>JAFZMT010000069.1 GCA_017553245.1 Methanomicrobium sp. | reverse complement strand
CCTGTCTTCTCGGGCTTTTCAATCTCAATTCCGGTCAGAATTTCGTTGATGTCGACCACCTCGAAGGGCGCATCGTAGTCGTTCTTAAGGGTGGAACCGCATCCGGCGCAGATGGTCATGACCTTCTTAATTCCGCGTTTTACGAAGCAGTCGATATTCTTCTTCATGAGGTCGCGGACGATGGCGGTCTGACCGGTCCTTATAAGCGGCGATCCGCAGCAGACCTGCTCCTTCGGCGTGATAATGCGGATTCCGTTCCGCCTTAAGACCTCGATTGCGTCCAGCGCCGTGCTCTGCATTCGCAGGTCGTAAAGGCATCCCGTAAAGAAGCCGACCTCATCTTTTACATCGCCGTAGGGCTCAATGACCTCGTCAATCGTTTCAAGAAGGCTCTTTCTGTCCGGCAGCGGCTGAACGCTGCGCCCCGTGGTCTTTACGAACTCTGCAACCTCCTTATGCCGCGGCAGGGTGAGACCGTCGCGGTTTGCGAGAATCCTCAGTTTTTCTATGGCTTTTCCGGGTATCTTTATGTTCTTGGGGCAGGCAAGCACGCATGCCTGACAGGTGGTGCAGTTGAAGAGTCCCTTCTCGGCAATTCCTTTGATGCGGTCTTTATCGCAGTCGCGGGGGTCGAGTGCGAGCCGCATCTGCTGGCGCATGTAAGTCGGTCCCGCAAAATCGGTTACCTTAAGGGCGGGACAGACCGAGACACAGCAGAGGCACTCGATACAGTCGCGCAGAGGTTTCATCTCCGCTGTCTCCTCCTTAGAGGGCATACTGAAGGAACATGAACCTGCGCAGGAGCATGAGCCTGATGAAGATGCATCCGAATCGGCGCACTCTTCGCAGGCGGGGACAAGATACGGCATCTCTTTGAGATATTTTCCGATATCGGTGACCAGATCCCGTATTACGGGCAGGTCGAGAGGCTCAAGGAGCATGTCGTCCTCTGCCTCGGTAATGCACGCAAGCCGCGGCTGCCCGTTGACCTTGAGAGCGCAGCTGCCGCACTGACCCGCGCCGCAGCAGTGCCTGAAGAGAAGCGTCGGGTCAAGAGTATCGCGAACAGCCTTCAATGCGTCCAGAACTCTCGCGCCCTCATGCACCTTCACCGTATACTCCTTTATTTCGGGGGCGCTTTGCTCAGCGGGGTTAAAGCGCGAGATTTTTACGGTCAGCATCCGCTCTCCGACCTTCAAATTATTTACTTTGTCTTTTCCGCTCACTTTTCCGCTCATTGCAAATCGCCTCCGTCTTCGTTTTCGGCGCCGATTCTCTCAATGCCCTCGCGGTATATCGACTGGTATGTATGACCGTAAGGTGACGTCTCCGGCGTCCAATCCTGCACGATATCCTTTCTTACATGGGCGCCGCGGGACTCCTCGCGAAGAAGCGCCCCCCTCACGACAAGCGCCGCCACGGTAAGCATATCTTCAAGAACGCAGCATTCCGCAAGAACCGCCGGGGAATCCGCCTTCGGAGACATCTCCGAAAGTTCTTCAATCTCGGCAAGTGCGGTCTCAAGTTCCTCGCGGGTTCGGAAGATGCCGACATTCTCCCACATCGTCTTTCTGAGACGCTCCTTTATCTCCGCAACACTGTCGTGACCGTTGAGGAACTTGTTGAATCTCAGTTCTTCGGCGGCGAGCTGACCGACAATCTCTGGAGTGTTCATAAGTGCCCTGTGCATGACCGACTTTCCCGCAAATTCACCTGCACGCTTGCCGAATACCTGTGTGTCCGCAAGTGAATTGCCTCCCAGACGGTTTGCGCCGTGAATGCCGCCGGTGACCTCTCCGCAGGCAAAAAGACCTTTAATCGTCGTTTTGCACTCGGGAGTTATCCTTAATCCGCCCATCATGTGGTGGGCTGTCGGTGCGACCTCCATAGGCTCTTTCCTGATATCGACGCCGAAATTCAGGAATTGCGCAAGCATCATAGGAAGGCGCTCCTCAATCACATCCGCGCCCAGATGCGTCACGTCGAGGTAGACGCCGCCCTTGTCCGTCCCGCGCCCTTCCATAATCTCGGTGGCAATCGACCTTGCGACAACGTCCCTTGTCGAAAGTTCCATCCTCTCGGGGTCGTATTTCGCCATGAACCGCTCGCCGCGTGAATTTTTAAGGTATCCTCCCTCACCGCGGACTGCCTCGGTAATCAGCCTGCCGCGTGCATCATACGGATAGACCGCGCCGGTCGGATGAAACTGCACCATCTCCATATCTATGAGTTCGGCGCCGGCGCGGTATCCGATGGCATAACCCTGCCCGTTTCCCGTCGCACAGTTCGTGCAGACATCATATATCTGACCCGTTCCGCCGGTTGCCAGCACCACGGCATCGCAGCGGAATACCGTCATATTGCCGTCACGGTCAAGACCTACCGCACCGCATACACGCACCTCTCCGCCGGAGAGCGTCTCTGTGAGGAGATCTATGACCGTAACCTCCTGAATGACGCGGATGTCGCCGCCGCGTACCTTCTCCATCAGCGTCGCCATTATCTCATGCCCCGTCCTGTCGCCCGAATAACAGGTGCGGTTGAACTTCTGACCGCCGAAATGGCGCTGTGCGGGATGAGTGCCCTCAAAGCCGTCGCAGTCGCAGCTTAAGTCAAAGACCGCGCCCCAGTTCATGAGGTCGGCAAACCTTTCGGGCGCTTCCTCCACAAGAATCTTCACGAGTTCGCGGTCGTTTAAGTAAGCGCCGCCGCGAATCGTATCCTCAAAATGAGAACTGCATGAATCTTTCGGGTTAAGGACGGCATTGTATCCGCCTTCAGCCATGGTCGTGCAGCCGCCCTTTCCCGTGACCGAACGTGAAAGAAGGATGACATCGCCGTATTTTGAGGCTTCCACAGCCGCTCTGCATCCCGCTCCGCCGCTGCCCACAACAAGCACATGACAGTCCGTTACATTATCAGCAAGCATATCCAAGAAAGAATTGGTTCTAAAATATGATAAACAATTATATGCGGATTTTAAGCCGAAAATTTCCGGCGGTTTTATCGCCGACTTAATTTCCGTTTTTTACCGGTTTTATCGCAGGTTTTATTGCACGGATTTACCGCACGGTATTATCTCATAATCACATTAATTACTTCGCACACTTAATTATATGATACAAATTATCTTCGGTAAGTGAGTGAATTGAGGATTTTAATGAAATTCGGCGGCACATCCGTCGGCGATGATGAATGTATAGCCCGCGTCGTTTCCATTATCCAGCAATACAGAAACGAGGGCAATGAGATTGCGGTAGTAGTCTCGGCAATGTCGGGAGTCACTGACCAGCTGCATGCGATTGCGGCTGAGGTCGAAAGCTCAAAGGATACCCCGCCCATTGAGGCATTTATCTCATCCATTCGCGCCAAACACGAGAGCGTGCTGAAAGCGGTCGCGCCCGACGAGGCCGAGTCCGTAATGGTTGAGATTGACAAGCGCCTCTCAAACCTGAGAAATATCCTTACGGCAATCCACTATCTGCGTGAGCTCACTCCGCGTTCGAAGGATTATATCATCTCGTTCGGAGAGAGGCTCTCGGCTCAGATCTTAAGTGCGGCACTCCGTCAGGCAGGCATCAAATCCCAGCCGCTCAACGGCTGTCAGGCGGGAATCGTCACGAACGAGAGACACGGCTGTGCGCAGGTGCTTCCCGAGAGCGAGCCGAAGATCAAATCGAGAGTCATTCCGCTCATGCACGACGGCGTTCCCGTCGTTATGGGATATATGGGCTGCACGGGCGACGGAATCGTAACCACGCTCGGACGCTCCGGCTCGGATTATTCAGCGGCAATCATCGGTGCGGGAATCGATGCCGACGAGATCTGGATCTGGACCGATGTCGACGGAATCATGACCTCGGATCCGCGCATCATCAACGACGCAAGAGTCATCCCCGAGATCTCATACCTTGAGGCAATGGAACTCTCATACTTCGGCGCCGAAGTCCTGCACCCCAGAACCATCGAGCCCGCGATGCAGAAGGATATCCCCGTCCGCGTCAAGAACACGTTCAACCCATCGGCAAAGGGCAGCTGCGTGCTTGCACAGGCGCACAGGGATTCACGTGTCGTCAAGGCAATCACCTTCATCGACAAGGTTTCGCTCGTAAACCTTGCCGGCGCCCAGATGTTCGGAAGACCGGGCGTTGCAAGGGCAATCTTCAACTCGCTTGCCGAGAGCGGCGTCAACGTCATGATGATCTCGCAGGGATCGTCCGAGGCGAATATTTCTCTTATTGTCGACGATGACCACCTCAATGCCGCCGTTACCGCGATGAACAAGGTTCAGCTCGGCGGATATATCCGCGAAGTTACCTTCGACAAAGAGGTCTGCGTCGTTGCCGTAGTCGGTGTCGGTATGGCGGGCGCCCCGGGAATTGCGGGACGCATATTTACCGCGCTCGGAAAGGCTGAGGTTAACGTCATGATGATCTCACAGGGATCGTCGGAGGCAAATGTCTCCTTCGTTGTCGCGCATGAGGACGGAAGGAAGGCACTTCGCGTCCTGCACGACGAATTCAGGCTCTCGGAGGACGTTTCGGAATGAGCGGATGCGGTTGCGGCTGCGGGTTCGGCGACGGCAAAGGCTGCGGAAGCGGAAATAAAAAACCGAATAACAATAAAAAAGCGGATAACGGAGATGCCGTAAAGCACACATACCGTGATGCCGGAGTCGATATCGACCTCGAAGCCGACGGCGTTAAGGCTCTCGTGAACATGCTCACATTCCGCAGAAAGGGCAGTTTCGAGATGTGCAGCGATCTCGGGCATTTCGCGGGACTTGTGGAGTTCGGCGATTACGCCCTTGCGCTTGCCGTCGACGGCGTGGGCACGAAGATGCTGGTCGCCGATATCATGAAGGACTGGTCTACGCTCGGAATCGACTGCATTGCCATGAATGTCAACGATCTCTATGTCATGAACATAGAGCCGATTGCCTTTGTGGACTACGTGGCAACCGAGGGCGTTGAGGTCGATAAGATGAAGCAGATCGGTATCGGTCTCAACGAGGGCGCAAGGCTCTCGAACATGAACCTTGTCGGCGGCGAGACGGCGACGCTTAAGGGAATCGTGAACGGTCTGGATCTCGCTGGAACATGTCTGGGTATTCAGAAGAAAGATAAAATCATCACCGGCGCTTCCATAAGGAAGGGCGACGTCATCATAGGCGTTCCGTCAACCGGTATCCACTCAAACGGACTTACCCTTGCAAGGAAGATCGTCGAGGACTGCGCATCCTTCGACACGAAGATGCCGTGGGGCAAAACACTCGGCGAGGAACTTCTGACGCCGACGAGAATCTATTCCGAGGTCTTAAAGGTCACGGCTGAGTGCGACGTCCACGGCATGTGCCACATCACCGGCGGCGGCTTAAGAAACCTCACAAGACTCGGAAAGCACGGTTTCGATATCACGGACCCGATAAATCCGCAGCCGATATATCAGTGGCTTCAGACCGCGGGCAAGGTGGACGAGCACGAGATGTATCGCACATTCAATATGGGTATGGGCTACGTCTTCGTTGTCGCGCCCGCGGATGCCGAAAAGGTGCTTAAGATTGTCCCCGATGCCAAGGTCGTAGGTTCAATCCGCGAAGAAGAAGGCATATGGCTTAAGGGCAAAGAGTTCCACTGAATATCCGCGAAAATACCGCGGAACAAACAGAAAATAAACCTGAATAACCGAAAATTCACTCAATACACATAATTAACTCAATACTCTTTTTTATTCGCGGTTGCGAAAAAAGATTAAAATCAGATTTTAAAATTTCAGATTTAGACATTAAGATTTTCAGATTTTCAGATTTCTTATTTTCAGATTTCAAATTTTTGAAATTCAGATAATCGAGGCTTTGATTATCTTAACTTCGGTCTTGGGTCTGTCGTTGTAGTCGGTCTTAACCGCCGCAATCTTATCGACAACGTTCATGCCTTCGATGACCTCGCCGAAGACGGGGTGCTTGTAGGGTGTGGACCTGTTGTCCCAGTCGAGATAGGAGTTGTCGACAAGGTTGATGAAGAACTGACTGCCGCCGCTGTGGGGCTGTCCCGTGTTTGCCATCGAAATTGTTCCGCGCTGGTTTGAGTGTCCGGGGACGAATTCATCATCGATGGTGTATCCGGGACCGCCCGTGCCCGTGCCGTGAGGACAGCCTGCCTGAATCATGAACCCCGCAATCACGCGGTGGAAGATGATTCCGTCATAGAAGCCTTGTTTAACGAGTTTTTCAAAGTTGCCGGCGGTAATCGGCATGTCATCATAGAGTTTTATGACGATATCGCCCTCTGTTGTCTCTAATTTTACGGTTGTCATTTTAATCACATATCCCGCGGAGAGTTGTCTGCCGCGGTTTTCAAAGATACAGGCATTATATAGGCATTCTTAAAATAACATCCTTTCTTTTTGAAACCGCTTCCGCGGACAATAAACAGAATCATAAATAAGAATCATAAAAAGGTTTCAGCGCGATATATTCTCTCAATGGATATATGCATCATCGGAAGCGGGCTGTCGGGGTTGTCGGCGGCATACGCTCTGCTCAAAAGTTCCGATAAGTTCAATATCACTATACTTGAAAAAAGGGACGTTATCGGCGGGTGCTTAAGCTCATCCAAGGCAGGCAGGGGATATATCGAGGACTTTTACCACCACTGCTTCTCGGGGGATACGGAGTTATTCGAACTCTCAAAGGAACTCGGAATCTACGACAGCCTCGAATGGCTCTCGGGCAGCACGGGCTATTACGTAAACGGCAAAATCTACCCGCTTACCACACCCGTTGACATAATTAAATATCCGCATCTCTCTTTCACGGATAAATTCAGGCTCGGCATGTTCGTGCTTGGCGCAAAGAAGTATGATGCGGCAAAATACGAGAACACGGGGGCTGTGGAGTTCGCAATCGAAAAGTGCGGCAAAGGCGCCTACAAATCCTTCTTTGAGCCGCTTCTGAGGGGCAAATTCGGGGATGCCAGAGAGAAGGTCTCCGCCGCATGGCTCATATCGAGGGTGGCAATACGCTCGGACAGAAAGACGGGCGGAGAAAGGCTCGGATACTTTAAGGAAGGCTATAACTCGCTTATCGTGAGTCTTGCGGCAAAACTTGAAGAACGCGGCTGTGCGATTAAAACGGACACGCCCGTGACTGCGGTGAAGTTCAACGGCGAAAATAAAAAATGGAGCGTCAACGGCGTTGAATACGATGCGGTAATCTCGACGATTGACCCGCGAAAGCTCACCGAAATAGGCGGTCCCAAACTCATCGACGGCAATATCCATTTTCAGGGCGCCGCCTGCATGTCAATCGGTCTGAAGCGTGAGGTCACGGACGGCATCTACTGGGTGAATATGCGTGACGAGGCGCCTTACGCGGCGGTAATCGGTCACACGAACTTCGTCCCGCGTGAGCGCTACGGCGAGGATATCGTCTATCTCGCCTCCTATTTCTGCAATAAACCCGACGAGAACCTCGAAGAGAGGAT
>JAFZMT010000068.1 GCA_017553245.1 Methanomicrobium sp. | reverse complement strand
ATTCTATAATCAATTCTATAATCAATTCTATAATCTATTCTGTAATCTATTCTATCTTACTCTTTATTTCGTTGCAGAACTTTTCGGCTTCCTCTTTTGTCTTTGCCTCGACAAAGAGTCTCATGAACGGCTCGGTGCCCGAGGGGCGGATGAGTGCCCACATTCCGTCACGGTTGATTCTGATTCCGTCGGTTTTGTCGAGTCTGTCGCCGGCGAATGCGCTTTCCGTCTTCTTTAAGACTTCCGCCGCATTCTTTGTGTATATCTTCTCACGCAGCATGTGCCGCGGCGGGAGTTCCTTTCTGAGTTCGGAGAGTTTCTTGCCTTCCGATGCTATGAGTGCAAGCATTGCCGCAGCCGACATGCCGCCGTCACGGCAGTGCTGGTGATTCGGATATATCAGACCGCCGTTGCCTTCGCCGCCGAAGACAACATTCTCACCTTTTGCCTCAAGTTCGAGCATCTTTCTTGCGACATAGATGCTGCCGACCTTTGTATAAACCGTTCGGCAGTTTATCTGCTTTGCAACGGCTTCGGCAATGAAGGATGTGCTTACCGGCGTTACCACGACGCCTTCTCTCTTATCTTTCCTGTTCTTTGCCAGATACATGAGCATAAGGGCGAATTCCTCGTTTTCTTCGACGTATTCGCCTTTGTCGTCGACGAAGACAGCCCTGTCGGCATCGCCGTCATGAGCGATACCGAATTCGGCGCCGGTGGAGACAACAAGCTCGGAGAGGGCTTTGAGTCCTTCCGCGGAGGGCTCGGGGAGTCTTCCCGGGAATCTGCCGTCGCAGTTGCCGTTGACGGTGTGGACTTTGCAGCCGAGTTTGGTGAGTATGACCGGGGTGGTCAGGCATGCCGGTCCGCTTCCCGGGTCGGCGGCTATGATGTATTCTTTGTCGGCTTTGGGAAACTGCGATACAATGCCGTCGATGTACTCATTGATACGTTCGTGAGCGGAGGTTTCGGTGCCGACATTTTTCCAGTCGCGAACGGTGTAGGATTCGGAGAAGAGGACTTTTTCAAGCGCAATTGTCGATTCATCGTCCATCTCGGTTCCGTCGGCATCTATGATTTTAATGCCGTTGTACTCGGGGGGGTTGTGCGATGCCGTGATCATGGCGCCGCCGTCGTAATACTTCTTTATTATATATTGCAGTGCGGGGGTGGGGAGAACGCCCAAATCGACCACGTCGCAGCCCGCGGCAAGAATGCCTGCCTTTACCGCGTTTATGAGCGCAGGTCCCGAGGTTCTGGTATCCATGCCGACCGCAAGTTTTCCTTTGCGTATTGTGCCCAGTGAGAGACCTATCTTCATTGCAAGTGTCGGGTTCATTGATTCCCCGATGACACCGCGGACTCCGTTTGTTCCGAATAACTGTTTCTTTGGTTCTTCTGACATTGCCTTACCTGTATTCACTTTGGATATCTTTCAATATTGTGCCTGCTTCATGATATTTTGTTGCTTTTCCGCATGTGTTGGGGGTGCGGTATCGTGTGCGGAGATGCGAGTCTATTTTCGGTTTATAGTGTCATGCTGAAATATGCTCGATAATTGCGTAATTCAGCATCGCTTACATATAGCATTATATGGTTTATAATTTTGAGTTACTGACCGATCATTTACTGAATTTTTGTGAAACTTTCTGGAAAAATGCCAAAAATATGTCCTTTAATTTCTGAATCAGGTGCTGATTTGAGGTAATTGCGTCGGTAAAATACGGCTCGAAAAAAGATTGAAATTATTGTTGAATTATGCTGTAATGTAATTATGTTAATTATGCAATTATGCGGCGAGTTCTTTGCCGACATCGTGCAATCTGGCTTTTAATTCGTCAATGGCGTCCGCCATGGCGGCAAATGCTTCCTGACGGTGTGCGGCGATTATGGCAAAGTAGGTCAGGTCGCCTCCGGCATATATCCTGCCTTTGGTGTGGTAGAATTTCACGCCGATTATTCCCGGCACTTTGCGGGCTTTTTCTTCGATTTCGGCGAGTAATCCGTCGATATATTCGCCGTCGTTAAACTCCAGATATTCGGTCATTTCACTGCCGGTGCACTTACGGACAATGCCGTTAAAGGAGAGGACAGCGCCGGCATTATCCAGATTTACCTGTGATTTAAGCTCTTTTACAACGCCCTGCATTGTATAGTAGTCATCGAATCGGTCAAGCGAATCAATAACGTCGTCAACCGTGGGATTTTGGAGAATGCACTTTTCTGCGTCGAGTTCGCCCATGACAACCTTGGAAAAGCCGAGATCTTTGAAGCCCTCGATGATTGTAAATTGCAGTCCCGCATCGCAGAAACCGTCCAAAATCGTCTTAAAATCGTCGCTGTGAACCGCGATGACGGTCTTTGAAGAATCGATTCCGGCGACCGCATATGCGTTGTGCTCAAAATGCGTCGTTGTATCTTTGCCGGGCGCAAGCTCGAAGCAGTGATGACCCATGTGTTTGATAACGCCGATCTTATCGGGATATTCGGCGCACATTCGGTCTAAAAGCTTATGAATGAAGGTTGTTTTGCCCGAATTTGAATGTCCCGTAATGTGAATTATCTTCATGATTCTTCCTCCGCAATTATTGATTATTTCTCTTCGTTTTTGTTTTCGGGCGCAATGCTGTCCATAATCTTTGACATATCTTCCATGGCGCTTTCGGTGAACTCACCGTCTTCGCCTTCGTCATCAAAGTCGTCATCGTCGTCGAAATCGTCCTCATCCCCGTTCTTTTGCGGATCTACGAGGAGTTTCGGCGCCCGAATCCTTGAAGCCGCCTCGGCGACGTTGCGCATAACGTCCGTAATTCTGTCTTCGACCTCGATTTCGTCATCGACATCGACCGACGTTCCTTCGATTTCGAGCAGGAATCTGGCGACTTCGCTTGATTCATAGAGAATATCGTCGAGTTCATCGGCGGTGAAGAAACCGCAGAGAGCGCCGTAGAAGAACGAAGCGCCGGATTTCTTGACCTTTTTCTTGAACGACGCACGTGCCTGATTGACTGCCTGCGGTGAATAGGTATCTGTCATAAACGGCACCAAATCCGGCAGATTTTCGCCGATAAACGTCATTTCCGCACCGCTGCGTGTCGTGAAATCGGCGCAGAGACGTGCGATTGCCCATTCGCGTGCCGTAATATATGTGTGTTTTCTGAGGAATGTGTTGACGCGTTTGTAGGTCTCGCCGTTAACCTTCTTGAATTTCTTATATTTGTTGATTCTTGCCTCTTCCTCTTCGGTAAGGGGTTTTCTCACATGCGGCGGTTTGTATTGCGGCGATTGCGGCGGAATATCCTGTTTGCCCGCGGGTGAGGCGGTTTCTTCGGCAGCCGCAACCGGAGTTTCATCATTTTCATTATTGTCGTGATTTTCTGTATTGCCCGCATTCTCAGTGTTTTCTGATATTTCCGATGAAATTTCGGTTAATTCCGCTTCCGTGTTTTCCGAATTTACTACGGTATCACTTGCTTCGGCGGTCGCTTCAACAGCGTTTATCGGTTTGAATTCGTCAGTTTCTTTGTTATCCGGCAAATCCGCGGTGTTTTGACTGCCGTTTAATTCAGTATTATATCTGTCGTTTTCCCCTTCTGACATCCATTATTATTTCCTAAGGAAAAGAATATATATTTTGTCTTAGTGAATATAGCATTCCGCGGTTTATTGACGGATCTGTATTTTTACAGAAAAGCACACTGAAGACTTCATTCGTTTAAAATGGCTTAATATTCCCCTAATTTTCACGGAGTGCATCGCGGGTGAAAAAAAGTGATTGGTTTATTCCGATTTTTTATTTGACAGCGGGAAATACTTCTGATAGATGTCTTTTCTTTCGTCCACGTCGGTATGCAGGTAGATTTCGGTGGTCTGAATCGAGCTGTGACCGAGATTTTCCTGGACAACACGCAGATTTTTCGAGCGTCTGTAAAGTTCGCTGGCGTAGCTGTGGCGGATTTTGTGCGGCGTTATCCCTTTCGGAGCGTATTTTGTGAAGATATACTGGACTGTTCGCGGTGATATTGGCTGGTTCATCTGCCCTATGAAAAGCGGACCGTCGATTCTGCCGCCGGCGAATTTATCTATCTCGGCAAGTGTTTCTTCGTCGACGAAAACCGTCCTGACTTTACCTCCTTTTCCGAGAATACGGATGGTGTGGTCTTCAAAATCGATGTTGGATATATCGATTCCGCATAGCTCGGAGACTCGGACGCCGGTGGCATAAATTGTCCGTATTATGAGCCTGTCACGGTCATCCTTTATTGATTCAAGGAGTTTCATCACCTGATTGTGCTTTAAGTATTTCAGCTCTTTTTCCTTCAGTTTCGGTCGGTCGATACTTATCATCGGGTTGGCGCCGATAGCCTCCTGAGTGTAGCAAAACTTGTAAAATGAGCTTAATGATGAAATATGGCGGCGCAGAGTCGTCGGTTTGTATTCTTTTTCATTCGAGATGAACATCAGAAAGTCGTTAATCTGGGCGGTCGAGACATCTATCTCGGTATCGAGTCGTCCTTTGGTAATGTCCGTCCAGAAGACCGAGAGTTTATCCTGACCCTTATTTCTGACAATCCACATGTAGTAGGCGAAGATCTTTATCGTCGCCTCATAACTTTTGATTGTACGCTGGGAATAATTCCTCATCTTAAGCTGGTAGCTGAACCTTTTCAGCCATTCCGAAAAATAATCCCCTTTCATTGTTTATTTGTTAATCTCTCCTTGTATTTTATAATTGCGTATAATAGATGTTCTGCGCAAAAACCGATCGGCACCCAAAATATGAATGGTGAGGGTACACCCAATGAAAATCAGTATCTCCGCAGGTATAATGTACGTATGTCATGATGGGGCAGTGTCGGATCATCAATGCGGCAGTTGCCGGTTTGCATGCTTCTTTTTGCATATTGTGTTTGTATCTGATGATGCAGCATTGCTGATCACAATGGCATTTTTCGAATTCCTGAGTATGATTATCGGTATGGGCTGATAGCATTTAATTGGGCGGCGTGCGGTGCGAAAGTGAATCGGCGTGCCCGCTACAGTGTTCGTCACTGATACAATTTTCTCTAAATTTGGTCTTTGTGTTCATGTTTTTCAGAGAAATCTGCTATAGTGCCTGTAAT
>JAFZMT010000067.1 GCA_017553245.1 Methanomicrobium sp. | reverse complement strand
TGTCAACATTATCCGCAGAATCCGCAATATCGCCGGTATCTTTGGAATCCGTCACATTCCGCAAGTTTCGCAGAAGCGACATGAAATATCTCGAAGATCTGCTCTACGACCTCTGGCTGGATAATATCCTTAAGAACAACACCCGGGTCACGCACGGCAAAAATTTCGCGGGGCTGTCAAAGGTTAAAGGGCTTATCTCCCGCGATTATCTCTTAAGCTACCTCAATCACTCCACATACGCGGTCACGGCAGTGCTCCCCTCGGGCATTCCCTGCGGATATCTCCTGGGAAGCTGCTCCCTTTGCGGTAAAAACCGCCCGACCGTGCGAAGCGTATCGATATCATTGCGGCAGCATATATCGGACATTCTCCTTAAAACGACTAAATACGGGCGGATTTATCTGGAGCACAGGGAAGATACGCAGAGGGCATTCTCAATACTCTCACGGTCAGTCCCCAAAGACTGCGGCGGCGAAGTAATTCTCTTTGCGGTAAGAGGCGACGTCGGCGGAATCGGTATCGGATCGCGGCTCATGAACGATTTCAAAGAATATCTGCGCAGTAACGGCTGCGGCAGGTATTTCCTCTGTGCCGATGACTACTGCAACACGGATTACTATGAAAAACACGGCTACAAGCGGATTTCATCGACCGACGTCGACTACAAAGACGGCAGAAAAGGAAAACAGTTTCATCTATACGTCCGCGATCTTTAATCGTGAATCTTTAATCGCCGCTGCTTTTGAAAACCGCAATATCCGCGGGTTTATCAACGGAAATCTCGCGCCTGCCGTTGTATATCGAGACCGTTCCGACGACTGAGACATTGTCCCCTTTATCGATATCGGCTTTGAGGGCGGCGCCGCCGCTGACGAATATAACAACCTCCGTAACT
The DNA here is from genome assembly GCA_017553245.1 of Methanomicrobium sp. Classification (GTDB taxonomy): domain Archaea; phylum Halobacteriota; class Methanomicrobia; order Methanomicrobiales; family Methanomicrobiaceae; genus Methanomicrobium. The sequence continues at coordinate 5,324 of JAFZMT010000067.1, read as the reverse complement.
CCGACGGGCTTATCTTTGGGCGAAATCTCAACCCTGCCCGCATCCATAATCAGATGACCGCCCGTCTTTGTTGCGGAGACCGACAGAACCGTGCCGTTATACCGCACAAGTTCCCCCTCCTGCGAAGTATTCGTGTATTGCGACGCGAAATCGTGTTTATCGGCGGCGCTTAAGACAAAGTGTGCGCCGGCAATCGCGATAAGCACGGCACACATAAGCAGAAGTGCCAGTCTCTCCTCTTTTTCCGGAATCACGTAAATCTCCCTTTTTTACCCGCCTGCCGACATCCCTGACCGAAACCCTGACCCGAAGCCATACCTGAAGCAGGAGAGGCAGTCAGAACGAAAGTCAGACTGAAAGTTATACTGAAAGTTATACCGAAAGTTATTCCAAAAGCCATACTGTAAGCTATGCCGGAAGTTATACCGGAAGCTAAACCAGAAGTTTAACAATGCCGTATTTCTTGATTCCCGACGGAACGCCGAACCTGCCGTAAAACGCCGTCTGCGAATTCGCGACAATCTCAAAGACAAATACCCCGTTCTCGGGAACGCATATTGACGGATTTATGACCAGAGTGAACTTATCACCCACCTGCCTGTATTCTTCGCCGCCGTCGGTTTCGGATGTCGCGATATCGGAACCGTGCTCCACCAGAACCCAGCAACCGGGCATCAGCGGCTCTTCAGCGGAAAAATTCAGTTCTTCAACCATGTCGCCGTATCTGAAGAAGACAGCGACATCGTGAAACTCAAGATCCGCGGGATAGTTCGGATCCAGTTGCAGGGATATTGCGGCACTTCCCAACGTGTCGCGATACGGTTGGTCGGAATATATGCGGATATTGGAGAGCGTTCCGTTTACCTCCTGCATGCCGTAGCTGGCGCCGCTGCGTGTGAGGACATTCGCCGTCGTATATTTGTTTTTCACTATGCCGACGGAATCGCCCCCTTTTCCGGTATCGGAGATGAAGAACGGACTTACAAGATGACCCAGAATGACATATCCGAGGATGGCTGCGATTGCGATTACGAAGATAATCTCAAGATTACTCAGAGCTTCGTCCCTGTTTTGTCTGCCGGCGCGTGCTTCTTCCACCCTAACACCCCTCATTTGCTCTTTACGGACGAATCGACACCCGGATCATAAGGCGGACAGGTGATTGAAAGATATACCAAATCGCCGTCGCCCGTATTGGTGATGCTCTGATGAGCACCCGACTGGATATACAGGGTATCGCCCTCGTCAAATGCCATGATTCTGGAATTGACGGCAAACTCACCCTTACCCTTCAGTATATGGTCCACTTCCGTTGTCCCCTCGACAATATGCGGCTCGGTTTGTGAACCTTCGGGAATCGTGATATACGCAATTCCGCATCCTATTGAGTAATTCTGATTATAATCCTTAATAATTTTCGGATTAATCAGATTTGCGACCGTGACATCTTTAAAGAAGACTTCGGGGGTAACTTCGCTGACGATGATTGCGGTCGCATCCTCGGAATCGGCACGCAATTTATTGAATTCACTGTCGGAATCCAAGATCTCGTTCTCGGGGCTGTAGGGCGGATAGGTAATCGAGAGGTATTTGAGGTCGCTCCTGCCGCCGTTTCTGACAATCATCGGCGTGTTCTTCGGAACGTGGACAAGATTGCCCGGCTCCGCGGTCATGAACCTGCCGTTTATCAGCATATCGGCATTGCCCGAGAGGATGAACATGGACTCGGACGTGCCCTTCAGGAGATGCATGGGCGTCTCGTGATTCGGCGATATCGTGATTAAAGACATCTCGAAGTCGATCATCGGGTATAACCCGTCGTCTTTGAGTATTGAAGGCGAGATGATGTTCTCGCAGATTATGTTGTCACGGGTTATCGCAAACGCATGCTTTTTGATGACTCCCGACCGCTCTATTATGATTGCGCCGATATCCGCGGTTGTGCCGCCGTTTTGATCCGTCCCTACTGCGCCGCCCTTACCGCCGGTTGCTCCCGCATTGCCGTTACGGTCGGGATTCGTATCCGCCGCCGTGCCCGAACCGTCAGATATGCCGGAACTTCCCGAGCCCCCTGAACTTCCAGAACCGCCGGTTCCCCCCGATCCGCTGCCTGTGCCGCCCGAAGCGCCGCCCGATTCGGAGACGCAGCCGCAGACGGCGGCTGACAAAAGAAGCAGTATTGTAAGATATATCGCAGTTTTCGTTATCAAAATTCGGCGCATGAAAAATAATTGGCGCTTTCAAATTTTAATCCTTATGAATTGCCCCGATGTCGCACGAAAATGCGGGGCTGATTACGGGACGAATTGCGGGGTAAATTGCCGGTGTCTGAATGATAACTTTGGTAATGTCGCGGAAATTCGCGTTAAAAAAGTAATTGGGGATTAATGTAATCCGATAATTCAGAGAAGTCCGAAGGACTTGAGTGTAACTTCGGGGTTGACACTTCCTGTTCTGTAAACCTTGCCCTCGGTAAGTTCGTTGATGATGACTTCCGCGGGTGAGAAGAGTGAGGTGTCAATCTTATAGAAATCAAAGCCTGCCGCTTTGAATGTGTCGTAGAACGGCTCTCCGTAGGATGACGACTTGCAGGACGGAATTTTGTCAAGGTAGTCGACGATCTCGGGTGCTCTCATTGTGAGGTAGATCTGACCGTGGTAGATGGTTGCATCGTTCGTGCAGCCCATTGCACGTGTGGAATCCTTCTTGACCGGCGGAATCGGTGCCGTTCCCATGGCTGCCTGAATCTTCTTCGTGTCAAAACCGAGCTCGTTGAGCTTGTAGATTGCCGTCTCGACGCAGCGACCGGCGACCTGAATGGAGCCTACCAGTGAGGCTGTCGGTGCGACAACCGCGCAGACATTCTCGACATCTACGTCGCACTTCTTTGCAATCTCTTCCATTACATCTTCGGTCGGCAGTTTGTCGGATTCAAGACAGATTACCGCACAGTCGCAGTCATCTTCGTATTCGATGACTTCGAAGGTGTGTTTGGGCATGAGCGAGAGTGCACGCGCAGGTCCGCTTCCCATGGCAAAGAAGTTGCCGACCTTTACGGTCCAGCCCGCTTTCTGCGAACCCAGACATGAGATTGCGGGGAAGTCGGTATTGATGTCGATGAACGGCATCGGAACGCCGTTGATGTTGCCGTTTCTGAACGTGACCTCGGCAAGACCGCCCATACATATCTCGGTAAAGCGCTTACCCGCAAGGTATCCGCCTTTTGTCTTTACACCGCAGTCGACGAGGCGTGCGCCGTTGTCAAACTGATGGAATTCTACATTGTAATCTTCAGGATACTCGGCGAGTTCCTCAAAGATGTCAAGAGCAAGTTCGTTAACACTAATCATAGAGTATTCCTCTTTAAAGTAGATTAAATCAACAAAATAGATAAGTATTGTTAAATGAAATAAACGGTTTTTCAGCCCGAAATCTCAGCGAAATCTCAGCCGAGAATCTCTATTATGCGGGCTGGGTCGTATCGGAGTGTTATCAGCCGCGTTCGCCCCTTGCCCTCCTTGTAGTTGAGGTTAATGAGTCTCATGGAGTCGAATTTCTTGAGTATCTCGGAGTAGCGGGTATATCCTATCTTAAGAGAATCCTTGAGTTCGTCAAAGACGGCGCCGGCATTCATCTCCTTCTCGTTTTGCGACATCGCGGCAAGGGCTTTGAGGAGGGATTTTTCCTCATCCGAGAGCGTCTTGACACTGCTTGAGAGGTGCAGATATTTCGAGACGAGATATGCGCGGCAGACGTCGTCCTTTACAATCTCCTTTCTGGCATCGCGCTCCGCATTGAGCGCCGAACGCTTGAGCAGATCAATTCCTACGCGGAGGTCGCCGCTCTTCATGGTCTGCTCCACGATAAGCTCGAATATCTCGGGTGAAAGAACGCCCGGATAGAGCCCCTGCATGACGCGCTGGTTTAGGATTTCGCTGATCTCGCTCTGACTGTAGGGTGCGAAGTATATCTCCGATGGTCTGAAGACCGAGGCGACGCGGTTATCTACCTCCTGCATGAGATCTACGCTCATATCCGAGATTATGGTGATGACGCCGATTCTCACGCCTTCGTTTACCTCGTGCGACCGCAGAAGCGTGTATAAGACATTGCTTATCTCCTTTTCATAGAGGAGATAGTTGGCATCGTCGAGGCAGACGAGCAGAACGGCGTCTTTGTCGGCGATAATCTTGCAGATCTGATCGAAGAGGTTCTTGAAGGACGTTCCCGATGCCGGCGGCGGTCGCTTAGTGAGTTTTTTGTAGATTTGAGAGAAAATCGCGAATTTTGTATTGTCTATCTGACAGTTTATGTAGACGGGAATAATCTTCTGCGTTTTCTCCTCGATGTCTGAGAAGAGCATCTTTACGGTGGTGGTCTTTCCGGTGCCCGGGAGTCCTTTGCAGATTGTGTTGAGCGGTCTTGCCCCCGCAAGTCCGGGTTTGACGTTTATTGCGAGTTCCCTTATCTGACTGTCGCGAAAATCGAACTGCTCGGGCATGTAGTCTATCTCGAATACCTCAACGTCGCGGAAGAGAGTTTCATCCCACATAAGCAGGTCTTTTTTCATGGAAGAATTTTATGAGTTATACGGTAATTAAGGATCTGTTTTTATTAAGGATCTGTTTTTTGAGCCGCAATCCGAGTCAGATATATCATGTAGAATTCTCAAATAACTAAGCGAAAGTAAGTTTTCGGGCAGATGATGAAAGTTACCCCCACTGAAAGGCACTTCTTTATGAGGTGCTTTGCTGATGAAGCAGGGTACTGATGCCCTTAACTTTTGATACTCATAAACTGTTGATGACCGTTTTTAGTGATGCCCATTTTATTGACGTCCGATTATTATCCTGTTTTCGCTAACATATATATGTCGGGACCGTAAACCTCTTAGAGAATGGATAAAACCGTAAGCGAATATCTTTTAATTCTGATACGCGGCTTTCTGATGGGTGCCTGCGACATTATCCCGGGAGTTTCGGGGGGCACGATTGCGCTTTTGACGGGCATTTACGAGCGGCTTGTGACCGCAATCGGAAATATACGCCCCGATGTTCTGTTAAAGACATTTTTCACGGACAGAACCGCGTTCGTCGCCGAACTGAAATACATGGATTTCTTCTTCCTCGTTACCCTTGTTTCGGGTATCTTTGTTGCCGCAATTACCGTTTCAAAGATAATCTCAATGCTTCTTGAGAGTTACACGGCATTTACCTACAGCTTCTTCTTCGGGCTTATCATCGCTTCCGCCGCCCTGATTCTTCTGGAGACAGGCTCGCTTGAGACAAACGACAACAAAGAAGGCAACAAAGAGGGCAGCAAAG
>JAFZMT010000066.1 GCA_017553245.1 Methanomicrobium sp. | reverse complement strand
GTATTACCTTAAACTTATACCCTTTTTTCGCTATCTCTGTAAAGGTTTTTAAGTCGTCGAAAATCTCGTTAGTGGTAAAAACGTGCGTTACGTTCGATTTTTCTATTAAAGATTGCGGCGTTATATCGTTTAACCTTATATACTCGTTACACCAGTCCCAGATTTGTTCGGCGTTTTCTTCGTTTATTTCAAGTTCACAGTTGAAAAATTCTTTTAGTTCCACCTGCGACCAGTGATAAAGGGGATTTCCGAACGCCGTAGACAAGACTTTGCAATAAGTAATGAACTTTTCCTTATTGCTCTTATTGCCCGTGATATATTCTTCGTCTATCCCGTAATTTCTCATTAAACGCCATTTATAATGGTCGCCCGAAAGCCAAATTTCAAAAATATCGTTAAAAGGCTGATATTTATCGTATTCTTCTTCAGTCCGCGTCCTTTGAGGGGAACATGTTTGAGAAGTGTCTGATTATGATAATATCGCCTATTGATCTGATGATACGATACGGAATCTTAATACCCTTGAATCCCTTAAGCTGAATGAGTTCGGGGTTTAATTCACTGACGGCAAGGAAATCTATCTTTTTTGAGTCGACGTTAAGTATAGCATCGTCAACAATGCCGACGCGGATTGCCTTCTCCGTGTAGACCTCCATTCCGAAAAGCTCGGTAACCTGTGTCTTCATTATAACCAGTGAAGATATAATACTTAAAAGTTAAAAATATAATCCATCTGTATGGAGGATTCTATAAAAATCGGATCGCTTGCGGGCGTGCCCGTGAGACTCCACATCACATTTTTGCTGATAATTCCCGTCTTCTCATATGTCATAGGAAGTGACATCACCTATACCGTCGGACTTCTTGAGGCTGTCTACGGAACCGAAAACCTCGACATCTCTCTTCTTGCGGCAGGCATGACACCGTATCTGCTCGGCGGCGCCGTCACCCTATGTCTGTTTGCGGCGGTATTCCTCCATGAAATGGCGCATTGTCTGACCGCGATGAGATACGGTCACAGGGTAAACGAGGTCACTCTCATGCTCCTCGGCGGCATCTCGGAGATAGATGACCGCGGAAGAAGCACGCCGAAGAGCGAGTTCTGGACGGCAATTTCGGGACCGCTCGCAAGCCTTTTCATCGGCATCCTCTCAGGTGCGGTCGCGTATGCCCTTGTAAGATTTACGGCACTTTCGGCTGAAAGCCCGCTGCCCGATCTTATCCTCTTCTATATCTTCGGATATCTCGGGATTCTCAACATATTCCTCTTCCTCTTCAATATGATACCGGCATTTCCGATGGACGGCGGCAGAATCCTCCGCGGGCTTCTCTCACTGAAGTATTCCCGCACACGCGCCACAAAGACGGCGTCCGACATAGGCAAGGTATTTGCGGTAATATTTGCGGTCGCAGGCATAATCTGGCTGAATTTCCTTCTGATTCTTATTGCCCTGTTCGTTTTCCTCGGGGCCACTCAGGAGAACTCGATGACCGTGCTGAGCGAGCGGATAAAGGCGGTCAAAGTTACGGATGTGATGAATACCGACGTCGCTTATGTGCATGACACCGACAGCCTTGATGATGTCGCATCACGGTTGGTCTCGCAAAAGGTCACGGGATGTCCCGTAATAAACGATTTGGGGCACGTTATCGGAATGATCTCGATACACGACATTGCCGGCAGAACTGATACTTCGGTGATGACCGCGGGCGGGGTAATTTCGGGGGACATCTTCGGCGTGACCGCGAATGCCACGCTTTATGACGCAATGCTGATGATGTCCGATAAAGAGGTCAGCGTTCTCCCCGTCTTTGAGGGAACCGAGATAATCGGGCTTGTGAGCAGCGAGATGATACTGCGTTATTCTCCCGAATTTACCGGGACTCTCGGCTGAAGTCCAGAAATTTCGTGTAATACTGAACCCCCGCAACCTTCTCGAACTCTGCGGCATTGTCGAAGGGGCGCTTAACAAATACGTTCGTGCCGGTTTTCTTACCCATACCGGGGAGTTTTTTTATGACGGCGTGGCTTGCCGCGTTAATTCTGAAGGGCTTTTGGAATGCCGTAACCGAGCGGTATCCCCAGTCGGTTACGAAGAAGTCGCCGACTGTGCCGATGGGGAGTTCATACGGGATGCCGATGAGAATCGGGTAGGAGCCGAGCTGTCTTGCAAAAGAGATGTTTCCCGAGACCTCGACGACGGCGTCGGCAAGAACCGTTCCCTGCGGGAGCACTTTCTTCAGCATCGGCAGGTCGAATTTTTCGCGGACGCTCTCCTTGAACTGCTTAAAGCGCTTTGCGTGCATGCCGAGGGTGTTTGCGCCGTAGGCTTTCGTCCCTTCGAACGGCATTACCTGCCGGATGTTTATGCGCCGCGTCATTAGTCCGTCGTCGAGGATGCGCCGCAGGAACTTCTCGTTTAAGTCATAGGTCTCTTCGGTCTCGCCGGCGAGGTTCGTGACGAAGTTGAGTCCAGGGAGGAGTTTCGGGACGCCGTTGCCGTCGCGGACCGCGCCCGCATCATTGATGATTCTGACAGCCGTATAGACATCATCGGCATAAGCTTTGAGGTTGTTTGCCTCAACGACTGCGGGGTCTGCGCTCTCAAGACCAAGAGCCGCGGTGTCGCCCGCGGTGTTGTATCTGACAATGGCTTCCAGCGCCGCTTTAGACTCATCCGGGTATGTCGCGATTGTGCAGGGGTTTATGTTGTCGATGTGCAGGACTCTGAGTTCCGGCGCGCTCTCACGAATCCCTTTAAAGAGCGCTTCTATCTTTTCGGGGCGGGGTCTGGCTACCCCCATATGCGATTCGGCGCCGTATGCGAGGAGGTCGGGCTGTCTGCCGAGTCTGAAATATCGTGCGCCGGCATTGTAGAGCGCTTCGACTTCCGCCGTGATGCCCTCCGTCGTTCGGTATCGCGGCATTCCGTAGAGGAACTCGGTGCAGAACGCGCATCCGCCGACCTCGGCGCGTGAACAGCCGCGTGCCGTCTCAAGTTCGCAGATGAGATGCGGGTATGACGGGTGGAGTTTTATGACGCCGCTTCCGAGGACGCTTCGGCGGTCAATATCCTCATATTTCAGTTCGCCGCGGATGAGCCTGCCCGCATCGTCCGCATCCGTGCCCGATGCCGATGCTCTTCTGCCGCGTTTTACGTTGCCGCCCTGCCCATCACCGTCTTCAAAGTATGATTTGAGGTATATGTCAAGGGCGTCGCTTATCTCTCCGCTCAAGAGGCAGTCATAGAGGGAGTAGCTGTCGCTTTCCGCCCTGCTGCCGCCGCCGGCAGCGTTTCCGAAGACAATCGGACCTCCGAGGACCTTGCGCGGTCTCCTCAGTGATGCGGCAATGCGGTTTATCTCCCCCGAATCGGCGGGCGTTCCGCCGAGATACTTCCCGGGAACCGTGACGCCCGCGATGCAAATGAAGAGATCGCTCTTTTCAATCCCAAGTATGACTGCGGGGTCTTTGCGGAGCATGTCGATTGTGGCATAAGAGACCTCAAAGCCGTTTTCGGCGCAGACACCCGCGCAGTATCGGATATAAGGTGAGATGTAGGGCGGCACTCCGAGGCAGGCGGGTTCATCGACGTAGCCGTCAAGAATATAAGCGGTTTTTCTCTCCATCTTCGTGATATTGCGTTATTGTTATGTGTTAACTCCGCAGTCCCGTTCAAACCCGAAATCACCCTGAATAGGACCCGGAATTAAACCGTGAAATCAGGTCCTGAATTAAACCCGGAATCAAGCCCTGAAATCGAGGAGTGCCAGAAGATCCCTGGCAATCATGAGTTTGCCGTGCTTCATGGGCACGACATTCTTATCGTCAAGGTCGAAGCCTGCGAGTGTTATCCCGGCGGCACCGAGTTCGTCGGCGGCAAAAACCGCCCTGTCGCCGTCCGTGAACCCGCCGAAGTTGTACATGCCCTCAAAAGGTCGGCTCTGGGTTGTGAGAACAAGAGGTCCTTCGAATCGCGGTATCCAGCTCTTTATCAGCGGCACGTTGTCGCCGTGCGCGTGGACGACCATGATTGTTCCCGCGCGGTTCATCTCAAGAAAAGTATCCTCGCAGCCGTCAAGGTCGGTAGAGACGATATCGGGACGGATTCCTTTTTTGAATAGTCTGTCGGCGGCGGCGTCCGCGGCGAAGATAACCTCGTCCGCGTTATTGCTTTCGTCAGCGCCGCTTCCTCTGCGTATTCGCCTGCCGAGTCTGAGATCATCCGAAAGCGAGGGTGCATTGCCGCATACCGTGACCTTTCTGCCTTTGATCGCGGCTGTTAAAGCGGCAATATCATCCTTATCCGTAAGTGAACGTGCCAGAACGGCGGCGTCCTCATCGCCGGTTCTGTCAAACCCGAAAAAATCGAGGATTTTTTGGTAATGGGGTTCCCAGTCTTCAAATTTCATCGCTCTGCCCTGCCCTATGCCCTGCCGAAATTCCTATTCCGCCATATTCCGCAATATTCTGCCCGATTCCGCCCGTTCCGAATTATGCGGTCGGGCTTATGCCTCGTTCTTGTCTTCCTTTCCCAGACCGATTGTATCCGTGAAGCGCTTTAACAGCGGTTCGCTTATCAGATTGAGGAGTTCTTCCTTGTTTTTGATAACCGCGAACGAGTTGAGGGGTATCTTTGCCGCCGCCATCGTGGCATGTCCGCCCGCCTCGCCTATCTCATCGAATGCCTCTTTCATGACGTTTCCGACGTGCATCCTGATATCCTTGTTCCTTGCGGATATAGTGATTGAGTCGTCGCCGATACCGTAGACGACTGCCGTGTTGATACCTTCGAGCTGAACGAGAAGGTCGGCTGCCTGCGGGATTACGTCGCGGTTCTTGACATATCCGACGTTTGTGAATAGATAGCCGTTCTGCACCTTTCTGTTCTTGATTGCAAGTCCCATCGCCTCGACGGTCTCTATGGACATTGACGGCGACGTTATCTTGTTTAAAAGCTCATTGTCGGTGAGCGGGAGGAGGAATGCCGCGTAGTTAAGGTCCTGCGGCGTCGTGTTCCTCGAGAAGTCGTGCGTGTCGGCGCGGATACCGTAGAGAAGAGCGGTTGCCACCTTCTGATCGACAAGAATGTCGAGTTCCTGAAGATACTGGGTCAGAATACTTGCCGTCGCGCCCATTCCGGGTCTTACGTCGACGAAGTGAACCGACCTGTTCTCCTCTTCCATTATCTTGTGGTGGTCGATGATGATGTCGACCTTGGTATCCGGCGGCAGGAAATTGTTTACACCCGCGGCTGAAGAGTCGACAAGCGCGATGTAGTCGCATCCCCTGATGGTATCCTCCATATTTTCCTCGGTTACCCTCTGAAGCTGGATATCGAGGAGAGTGACGAATGCGCGGTTCTCCTGATGACCGATCTTGCCGTCGTAGATTATTTTACAGGAGAGCTTGCCGCCGGTCGCCTCTTTTCCGATTACGTAGAGCGCCATTGCGCTTGAGATTGCGTCGGGGTCCGGGTTTGTGTGAAGGATGATACCCATCGTTCCTTCGCAGTCCGAGAGATAGTGGTAGAGCTTTCTCGCAAGTCGCGAGGAGTGCAGTCTCCTCATTGTGTGAACCGCGGTCTTTGCGTAGACCTCCTGCGGGTAGAGTGCGGCATCCGCGCCCGCCTGCTCAAGGAGCGGGAGGCTCAGTCTGTCCATGGCTCTTACAATGACATAGGCTGAAGGGTGAACTTCCTTTACTTTTCTGACCGCATCCAGATTTGCGTTCTTGTCATTGGAGAGAATGAATACCACTTCGGGTATGGGCAGTTTCTCTAAAATGGTCGGATCGGCTATATCGTAGACAAGCGCTTCGTAATTCTGATCTCTCAGATCATTGACCCTCTTGGGATCCTGGTCAATTATGAGAATGGACTCGTCGTCGTGTGCCAGTTCTTCGATGACGTTGTAGCCGTTGCTTCCGCATCCGAGGATCATATACTTGACTCTATCAGATGATCGATTTGGCAGATTCTCAGGCATATAAGTATAGATTGTACCTCATCCTTATTTAGGCAATATCAGAAAGGCTTATTAAGTCAAAAATCAGATTTATTTAGGCACAACAACGGGGCCTGTAGCTTAGTCAGGAAGAGCGACGGACTCTTAATCCGTAGGCCAGGGGTTCAAATCCCCCCAGGCCCGCTTCGTTTTGCAATTTTTGATTTTTTGTAAATTCCGTTTTCCGGCGTTTTATACTCTAATCGTGATTATCGTTGATTTTGAATCTCTCAAAAGAGGCAGTTCGGGATTAAAAATTCAGAATATAAAATGAATAATTCTGAAAAAAAGGAAATATTTTGAAAAATGATAATTGCGATAATCTGCCTTGCGTTTATCTGCCGATTTTAACCAGCAGGTCTTCAAGGCTGGGGTAGTGCGATTCTATCTTCTTTATCCTGCCGCCGCCCGCGGTGACCGCCTGCGTCAGTGAGTTTAGGGAATCGATGTCATTGACCTTTGCCGAGATGACTCCCGCGGCTTCCGAGTATTCCGTGATAATGCCGTCGAACACGCCTTTGTCTTCGGCAACGAAATCGACCTCGTAGTATACGGAACCGAAGTTCTCGCGCAGCTCAGCCATTGTCCCGAATGCCGCCGTCTTTCCTCTCTGAAGGATAAGGACGCGGTCGCAGAGCTCTTCGACCTGATAGAGGTTGTGCGCCGAGAGAAGTATGGTCTTTTTGCGCTCGTTTCTGAGTTCGCGCAGGAATTCGCTTATGTAGCGCGATGTCATGGGGTCAAGACCGGAGGTCGGTTCGTCATAGACCAGAAGCGAGGGGTCGTGGAGGAGTGATCTGGCAATCGCAACCTTCCTCTTCATTCCTTTCGAGAGTTCTCCGAGTTTTTTGTCGCCGACTTCGAGGTTGAGTTTCCGAAAGAGTTCCTTTGTGCGCGAGTGAATCTCCTCGGGCTTCATGGAGTAGACCTCGCCGAAGAACGTCAGATACGCCTGCGCCGTCATGTTCTCGTAGAGGCGCGACTCTTCGGGCAGGTATCCCATCTGTTCCTTGAGTCCGTCGGGATTATTTATGACATCGACGCCGTTGATGTTGAGTTCGCCCGAAGTCGCGGGGATGAGTCCCGACATTATCTTTAAGAGGGTGGTCTTACCCGCGCCGTTGTGACCGATTATGCCGAATATCCCCGGCTCTTCTATATCGAAATCGACGCCGTCAAGAGCACGAAAATTGCCGTAATCCTTTATTATTGAACGGGCATGTATCATATTCCTTTCAAGCGTATCTTTTCTTTTATAACTTTGATAAACTTTCTTGCTGTTGCAGTTCTTTCATGCGGCGGCAACGCTCTTTTAAGAATGTAAGATCGGATAAGTTTGTAAATAAGCGTGAGAAAATACCTAAGTTAAGCATAGCTTTATATTTCTGATATAATCTAAGATATTTTTGATAAACCACATAATCGAATTTTGATAAATCACATACTTCGGGGTTGAGTGAGACGGGCGGCAGCAATACGGTAACGGACGGAAAAACCGCCCTGTCAAGGATTCTGAAGATCTCCAAGTGGGAGATAAGACGTTTTGCGGGGACAATGGATAAGGGACTCATCCCCATAGTCGCGGCTCTTTTCATTCTCCTTGTAATCGTCATGGGCTTTGCCCAGAGCAGCGGCATCCACCTCGAAGACAATGTATATACGGTTTTAACGGATTCAGACGCCGGCGCGGGAATCATCGGCTATGACAGCCGTTTTATCATCCTCAAAGTCCCGAGCGGCTACTTCTCGGCGCATCCGCAGTATCTTTCAGACCCGCAGTATCGGGGCGCTTTCGATCTGATTATCGCCGGCGACAAAGTCCTCACGTCCGGCACCGACCGCAGCAATGCGGCGCTTCTGGCATTTGACCGCGATTATTCGCGCTATAAGATTGCGTTCTACAACCGTCAGGATGATCTCTATGCGGCATATCCCGTCTGGATAGACGAAAAGACGGTCGAGAGCGTGATTGACTTCACCGCAACCCAGATGGGACGTGCGGCATTCTCATATTCAAACCCCTACCGCGCCCCCGCGCCGCAGAACATAATCGAGATTCCCCTGCCGTCCGAGGAGATAGAGATTCCCGTTGAGGAACTGCGCAGGTATCTCATCGCCGATGAAGGTCGCGATGCCGCATTAAGCCGCTATACCGATATCCTGCGCTCCGGCGACCTTGAGATTATTCAGTATAAAGTCCCCTCGCAGATGAGTGCCTCACTGCCGTTTGACACGATAGTTCTGGTATTCGTCTTCATTTTCCCGCTTTATTTCACCTCGCAGTTCTTCATGATGAGCATCATGAACGAGAGAATCGACAGGCGCGGCGAGATTCTCTTAAGTGCGCCCGTAAGCCCGTGGATGATAATTGCGGGCAAGATGCTTCCCTATCTTGCGATGATGAGCATAATCGCGGTAGGGCTCATCCTCTATATTCAGGCTGACCTGATAATTTTCCTGCCGCTGTTTCCGGTAATCCTATTCTTCCTCTCGGCGGCACTGCTCATCGGAATGATAGCGAGGAGTTTCAAGGAACTTTCGTTCATCTCGATATTCTTCTCAACGGTCGCATCCTCGTATATCTTCTTCCCGGCGATATTTGCCAACATCCACGTTATCAGTCAGATTTCCCCGCTTACCCTGATTATCTATCAGATTCAGGGCGACGGCTTTACAGCCGATGAATACCTCTATTCCACGATTATCTTCTATCTTGTCAGTTTCGTGATCTTTTACTTCGCCGTCAGGAACTACAACGGCGAGAGGCTCTTCGGACAGCATAAGATTCTGACCGCGCTTGTCGAGTTCGTCGACGGCGTCATCTCGAAGAGATACGTGAACACATCTCTGGTGTTCGTCGCAATCTGCATGATTCCGTTCGTATTCCTCATGCAGCTGATGCTGCTTGTCCTTCTCTTCAACTTCCCCATGCCGCTCTCGCTGATTATGATTATGCTTTCGGCGGCGCTTGTTGAGGAGGTGTTCAAGTCGGTCGGAATCTATGCGCTCTTCCTCAGGCGTCCCGAATACATGACGTGGAAGAACCTCGCAATCGGCGCATTCGCGGTTGCGGTCGGCTTCCTCATAGGCGAGAAACTTCTCCTCTTTGCGACGCTTGCCGAAATTTCTGATTCCGTGTTCGGCGCGGTCATGTTCGCAAGCCTTCAGGTGCTCTGGCTGCCGCTGGTTCTGCACTTTGTCACGACCTTTATCTGCGGCTCCGTTGTCAGGGTCGGCGGTCTGCGCCTGTATATCATGGGAATAATTGCGGCGGGCTTCGTGCATACGCTGTATAATCTCTATTTCGTACTGGGGGTATTCGGATGAGAATCAATTCAAAGAACTGCAAGATCGTCGCAAAGAAGGAATTCAGGGGTCTCATCAACGAAAAGACCATAGTTCTGGCTCTGCTTTTGCAGCTCTTCATCGCCATGTTCTCATCCTTCCTCCTTGTGGGGCTTGCGTCGATGTACAACCCGGATGCGATGAGTCAGTATTCCAAGATGAAGTATCCGATAGCCTATGCGGGCGAAACCTCGCATCTCTATGTCAAACTGATGGACGATCCGAACATGATTGTCTATCCGATGGAGCTTTCGCCGGCGGTATCCGCTCTGAGCGAACGTCAGCTGGCGGCGGTGGTCTGGGTGCCCAAGAACATGGAAGAGACCATGAATCCGATGAAGGTGACGATATATCTCATAGAGAACGATATCCAATCCGGCATTGTCAGCGCAAAGCTGAAGAATGTCCTTACGGACTACGAGACCGAGCTGCGCGATGCCCGTTCGGACAGGCTTACGGGGATGCCTGTGGAGATGAACATCCCCGCCGTCAATCCCGCGGGCGACTTCTATGAGTTCGTATACGGCGTTCTCATACCTTTACTCGTGTTCATGCCCGCAATCATATCGGGTGCCCTTATAATCGATATGATAACCGAGGAGTCGCAGAACAGGACGCTTGAGACCCTGATGTCGACGCCGGTGAGTTTCACCGACATGGTCTGGGGCAAGATACTTGCGGCATTCATACTCGTGCCTTTGCAGGCGGGAACGTGGATGATACTGCTGATTGTAAACGGAATTTATATCGGCGGAATCCTCGAGATTCTTATGCATATCAGCGTTGTTGCGTTCATTCTGATACTGATTGCCGCAACCTTCGCGATGAGATACCGCGAGAGGACGAATGCGCAGTTCATGTTCTCGATAGCGACCGTCGTCGTGCTTGCTTTTGCCCTCGCGATACCGCTGAACTCGGGAAACATCATAGTGCGGCTGGCTACGGGATCGATAGGTGCCGAGCATTTCATTGTTCTTATCCCCATGCTTGCCGTTGCTTTATGCCTATCATACTTTGTGACGGCATATTCCGCAAGGCTTGCGCAGAGACTCTGATCCGCGGATAGTAATGTGCATGGACACCGATGCGCAGATACACATATTCACGGATACTCCGATGCGCAGACGACGTAATCCGTATTCAAATCGGATTATCTTCGTTAATTTATCTTTTTATCGCATTTGCGGCTTTGGTTGGGCGACTTTCGTGCCGCCGCCATACCGCAGCCCGCTTGATACAGGACTTTTGCCGGTCAAATTTGCAAAAAATTATGCAAAGGATTAAAAAATGAGAGAACTAAATTTGCAATGATATATATGTCAAGCAAAACTGGTTCAGTTATAGCACTCCTTCTTATTGCACTTCTTGCAATTGCCGTTCCTGCAAGTGCCGAAGGAGACCAGACCGGCGGTGCAACAGGCACATGGGATGTGCCCATCGGCGGTGATGTCGGCGGAGACATGGGATGGATAACATTCCACACCAATGTCGACGACGCTTCAATCTACGTTGACGGCGCTTATCAGGGCACAACCGCCAACGGCGTTTACACAATGGCGGTCTACTCCACGGGAGCGCCGCTCAGGTCCGCATATGCGGCAAAATCCGGATATACTCAGAGCAATACGGTCCGTCTGAGTATGCCTTCGGCGGGAGAGAATCTTGACTACTACCTCACTCTCAACCCGATTCAGTCATCCGGTTCAATATCGGTCACATCATACCCGTCAAACGCGGTTGTATACATAGACGAGATCTATGTCGGAACGACGCCGGTGACGCAGAACGGATATTCGCAGGGCTATCACAATGTGAGAGTCACAAAGTCCGGATATCAGGAGTGGGCATCTTCGGTCTACGTCTACTCGGGATCGACCGCGACCGCATCGGCAACGCTTACGCCGATTGAGTCCTACGGTTCGATCTACGTGAGTTCGACACCTTCGGGCGCATCGGTTTACCTTGACGACAAATACGTCGGCAACTCGCCCAAGACAATCTCGGGTGTCGTAAAGGGCGCACATACGCTCAAACTCGAAAAATCGGGTTACTACCCCTGGGAAAGCTCGGTTACCGTAAACCCGGGTCAGACCTCGTATGTCTACCCCACGCTTCAGGCATATGCCGCGCCCACGGGAACTCTCTATGTTTCATCGGCGCCCGGCGGAGCGTATATCTACCTTGACGGCGTCTATCAGGGTATCTCACCCGTATCCGGCAGCATGGTCATAAGCAATGTTGCGGCGGGAACACACACGGTCACGGCAAAACTGACGGGATATCAGGATGCATCCCTGAGCGTCACGGTTAACGGCGGCGGAACCGCGTCGGTCACAATCCCGCTTCAGAGCACGGGTCCGGCAATGGGTTACCTCGCGGTCTCCTCGATGCCGTCGGGAGCAAACATCTACATCAACAACGATTACAAGGGAATCACTCCGCTTACGCTTTCGCTTCCTGAAGGCACATACTCCGTGAAATACACGCTTACGGGTTACTATGACTCGACGGTTACGGCAACGGTTACGGCAGGTACGACGTCATCGGTCTCGGGTTCGCTCACACCGAATCAGGGTCAGGTTCAGAAGTCCGGCAGTCCTGCGTTTGCGGCAATAATCGGTATTTTTGCGGTCGCGGTTGTACTGTCCGCAATCAGAAGGAAAGACTGAAGTAATACTGAAAAACTGAAAAAAATGCTGAAAAATCTGATAAAACGATAAATAAAAAATTCAAAAAAATCTCTTTTTTTAAATTTTTAGCGTAATTTTTCAGATACGATATTATTGTATATTCCTTTTCTTACGTGCCATTCCGGATTATCTTATACACAGCGTCTTTGCGCAGAGGGCAATGATATATGCCGCGGCGCCGATGAGGATTATCGTCGCGCCCGAGGGGACGTCAAGTGTGTATGAGAGGAATATGCCGCAGGTCGTAAAGGCGATGCCGAGTATTGTCGAGAGATAGAACATCCTGTCGAGTCTGCCGGTAAACTCGCGTGCGATTGCCGCCGGAAGCGTCAGAAGCGCAATCGTGAGGATGATGCCGACAACCTGAATGAGCATGACGATTGTCACCGCCGTCATTATGAGGAGGAGGGCGATTATCTTTTCGGACGCTATGTTCATGACCGAGGCGTATTCTTCGTCGAAGGTGACAGCAAGGAGCTGGTTATAGAAGATTGCCGTTATCGCGATGATTGCGGCAAGGAGGGCGCCCATGAAGACGATTTCGCCGGCGGGGACGAGCAGGATATTGCCGAAGAGGTATCCGTAGAGGTCGGGCGCAAACCCGGGCGTGAGATAGACAAGGAGGATGCC
>JAFZMT010000065.1 GCA_017553245.1 Methanomicrobium sp. | reverse complement strand
ATGTCCGCGGTCCGATGTTTACAGCCGTCAGATGGGAGATTGAACCGACGGAATGCGAGTGCGGCGGCGAGTGCGACGATCCCGAATGCCGTTGCCACGACGCTTCACACTGCTGTGATGAATAAACGGCTGAAAAAACAAAAACACCGATATCTCTTTTTTTAAAATATTTGAAAAAAATTGAATTATTGAAGTTATTCTGCCGTTTCAGATGTTGAGCACGGACATGTCGAAGGTTAAGCCGCGGATGCTGTCGCCGTCGCCGCTGCCTTCGAGATCGGCGCCCGCCTCGTTAAGGAGTTCCTTAAGGTCTTTGCAGGCGCTTCTGCATATGTCGCAGTCGCAGAATTCGAGGAGCATTTCGCCGTTTAACAGGAGTTTATAGGCAAACGATCTCTCCGCGAAGTTCATTGCGGCAAGGCGGCAGGGTGTGACGGTCTCAATCTCTTCTTCCGCGGATACCTCTACGGTCTCTTCGTCAACGGCGTCGGGGCTTGCGAAGAACGGCGTATGACAGTACCAGCATGTATCGCTGTACGGAGTGCTTCTTCTGCCGCATTTCGGGCAGATATTATATTCGGGTAATTCTTCTTCCATGGGAAAATATGAGGTTTTTAAGTTTAAGATTGTGTCTGTTTTGATGCCGCGATTGTGGTTTATGCATTTTCATTATTTGTGAATCATTTGCGAATCATTTACGAATCTCTTCGATTCAGAGATAATCACCGATTCGGCTCTGAATCCCGCCTTCCCGAAGTGTGATATAGGGCAGTGAGCGTGCGGGAATGATACTGTATACGGATGAGAGATCCGTGTTTCCGTTTGCGCTATTTTGCGTTTCCCGCTTTCGTGCCTTCCCTTTGAGCTTTTGCGCCCGCAGTCTGCATATCTTCTTTGCGCTGACGGGTCCGATCCCAGGGATTCTCAAGAGCTGTTGATAATCCGCGGTTTTTATGTCGACATGCGGCATTTTTTCGGCGAGGAGCATCTTGGGATCGGCGTTCTGAAGACATTCGTTTTCGTCGAGCACCCCGTAGAACTCCTCTGCCTTGAATGAGTATTTCCGCAGAAGAAAATCGGTCTGATAGAGCCTGTTCGTGCGCCATTCGGGAGTGTCGGGGTGATACTCCATCGGCGTATTCTTCTGCCCCGCAAATGCCGAGAAATAAATCCTTGACGGCATCGCTTTCTTATAGAGGTGCGACATGCATGAGATAATTTCGCGGTCGTTTTCATCGGCGGCGCCGACAATGAACTGCGTGCTGTGCTTACGCGGTGCATCCGCACCGAGCCAGTCGAGCCTCTTGAGTATGTCCTGGGTGTAATCCTTGAGGTTTGCAATCTCGCTCATGTGCGACCGCGACGTAGTCTCTATATTGAGGCTGACGCGGGTTGCGATGGCAGCGGCGGCGTTGATGTCGCTCCTGCTTGCGCCCGGCAGGATCTTCAGGTGCATATAGCCGTTGAACCCCGTGGCGCGGATACGCTCCCCCGTCTCGATTATCTCCGCCATTGTTTTATCTACGTCGCCGCTGATGCCGGAACTTAAGAAAATGCCGCAATAGCGTCCCTCAAGCCGCTTCTTCGTGAAGTAATCCGCCATCTCTTTAGGCGTTACCGAGGCGGGCTTCTTTCGTTTGCAGACTCTGCAATAGGCGCAGTCGTATTGGCATTCGGCATGAAGCAGGGATGTGAGTATCTTACAGGGATTGCTGCGCGATCTGTGATCTTCGGTGACGTTGTTTGCCGCCATCGGATCGTAAAAGAGGCTCTGCCAGTCTTCGTCTGGCTTCCCTTTATCTGTTCCGTTGCTGCCCGTTCCGCAGATGCCCGTTTCGCTGTTGTATGTCCTGCTGTTGTATGAAGTGTCGTTGCTTATCCCGCAATAGCCTTGCGTGCCCGCAGGTATTTCGGTGTCTGTCGCGGATTCTTCAAATACCGCCTCTCTCGTAAGTTCAGCCAGATTACGCAGGAACTCGGACATTTTCGACACTCACATTTTTTCTTTAAGCCGTCGGCATATCGCCGTCAATATCGTTTGCCAGCATTTTTCAGCAGACAATAATCCCGCACGGCGAATGATTCGTGAAGCTTTTTACGGTTGTGTCCGCAATGCCGCAGTTAACGCTCTTTGAAAACTGGCTTCTTCTTATAATCTGTCTCTGTGATTTCGCTCTCTGTGCAATATTGTAGAAGGTTTCTGACATAAGCAATGATTACCTCCTGATATATAAGCAGGTATTCCGTGCGGTGCGAAAGTGAAATTTTTGAAACCTGTGATTGAAATGCTGCATAGTAAAACTTGTAAAATAACGTTTGTTTCGGAAAATATCGCGTATGGTTAATTCCTGTAAATTTGTTCGAAGAGCATCTAACAGTATGGGTGCGTATTTTCGTTCGCATACGTTCTAACAATTATTGCAGTATGGTGGCGCACAACCCCTGAGAACATTGCCTCATTCGGCATTTTTCGACATTGCTATATTCAAATATGATCATAATCTGTAGACAATCACACGGAAAACTGGAGTAAAAATATGCTGAATATTGAAAATCTGCATGTGGAGATCGAAGGCAAAGAGGTCCTGCATGGCGTCAGTCTTGCCATCGGCGACGGCGAAACCCATGTTCTCATGGGACCCAACGGTTCGGGCAAGACCACATTACTGCGCACAATCATGGGTTTTTCAGGTTACAAAATAACGGAAGGCAAGATATACTTTAAAGGCCGCGACATAACCGATGCCCCGCTCGACGAACGCGCAAGATACGGAATGGGAATGATGTTCCAGCGCCCGCCGACACTCTCCGGGCTCAAACTCGGAAAACTGCTCACCGCCGTTGCCAACTGCTCCCCCGAAAGCATAGGCAGATACGGCGAACAGATGAAGATGTCGGGTTTCATGAACCGCGACGTCAACGCAGGTTTTTCGGGCGGAGAAATCAAGAGAAGCGAGATTCTTCAGCTTCAGGTGCAGAATCCCGATTTCATCATGCTCGACGAACCCGAAAGCGGCGTCGACCTCGAGAACATTGCCCTAATCGGCAGATCGATTGCGACACTTCTCGAAAAAGACCGCCATATCGTCCACAGAAACAAATCTGGGCTCATAATCACACATACCGGATATATTCTCGACTATATCGAAGCCGATGCCGGTCACATGCTCTGCAACGGCGAGATGAAATGCCACGGCAATCCGCGTGAAATTCTCAAATTAATTCAGGAAAAAGGATACGGGGAGTGTATCAGATGTCAGAAGAACTAATCACCGATATCTCCGAGGAAGACAAAAAACGTCTTGAGATGGGCGGAATCGAACTCGACGAGACCAACCGTTCGGGCAGTTTCATCCAGACCGACCAGCATATTCACCACTCGGAATCAAAGATTGAAGGCATTGAGATGCTCCCAATCGACATTGCGCTGAAGAAATACGACTGGCTCAAAGAGAAATACTGGAATCTCGTCAGCCGCGACAAGGACGAATACACTCAATTTGTCGCAAAGCGCGAAGAGGAGGAAGGTCCGCGCGGCTTCGTCGTAATCGCAAGAAAGGGCAGCAAAAACATTTTCCCGCTCCAGTCCTGCCTCTTCATGCAGAAATCCGAGGTGCAGACCGTCCACAACATCATCGTCGCCGAAGAAGGCGCCGAGCTTCACCTGATTACGGGCTGCACGAGCAGTATCGGTCGAAAAGAGGGCACGCATTACGGCATTACCGAGACCTATGTGGGTAAGAACGCCCTCGTGAGTAATACCATGATTCATACGTGGGGCGAGAATATCCGCGTAATTCCGCGCAGCGCCACAAGAGTCGAGGAAAACGGCACTTTCCTCTCAAACTACGTCAGCATGAACCCCGTGGGCTACGTCCAGATGTATCCGACAGCCGACCTTGTCGGCAAAAACGCGGTTGCGAGGTTTAATTCCGTTGTTGTCGCTCATGCCGGCTCCGAACTCGATATGGGACAGCGTGCCCTCCTCAATGCCGAAGGCGCCTCAGCCGAGATTATATCAAGGCTGATAACGACGGGCGGCAGGGCAATCTCCCGCTCGCACATCTGCGGCGCCGCCGACGGCACCAAAGGTCATATCGAGTGCAAGGGACTTATCCTCAAAGACGGCACCATTCATGCCGTTCCCGAAATCGAGGGCAGACTAACGAATACCGAAATATCGCACGAGGCGGCGGTGGGTAAGATTGCCCGCGATGAACTCGAGTATCTGATGGCAAGAGGACTCAATGAGGAGGAGGCGACGGCGACCATCATCCGCGGTTTCCTTGACGTCAAGATAAACGGTCTGCCGGACTCTCTCCAGAAGAAGATAGACGCGGTGATAAGCGCCGCTGATTCGGGATTCTGAGTATTCAGAGGTTCAGAGTCACCTTCACCCCCCAATCACCGCCTTCTTACATGTAAATCATGACATATTACGACATAACACGGGCTTTTGACGAAGAGATGCCTGTCTACCCGGGCGATCCCTTAATCTCGGTAAAACAGCAGGAAAACGACGGATGCAGGGTTACGGCTCTTTCCATGTCCACGCACAGCGGAACGCACATCGATGCGCCGTCGCACTACATCATCAGCGGCGTTACGGTCGACAGAATACCCTTTGAGACCTTAATCGGCGAAGCAAGGGTCATTGAACTTCCGGCTGTCTTCGGCTCGATAGGCAGATACGACCTTGAAGGAAAGGTGAAGGGGGCAAAGCGCGTCCTTCTTAAGACCTCGTTTTCGGGAAAGAGGGATTTCTCGGACAACTATCCGCATCTGACCAATGAGGCGGCGGAATACCTCGTAAGCGAAGAGGTAATCTTCGTAGGCATTGATACGCCCTCGATTGAGTCCTTCGGCGGAAACGGCAGTGTTCACAGGACTCTCCTCTCAAAGAACGTCATCTGTGCGGAGCTTCTGGACTTGTCGTTTGTGACCGCGGGTGTCTACAATATGTTTGCCCTGCCGCTGAGACTTAAAGGTCTTGACGGGGCGCCGGCAAGGATAATCCTCTCGGATATCTCCGAGGAATACTCGCGTATATACATCAGAAACGATATTTGAAAATAATCGTGAATAATTCGTGAACAATCCGTAAAATCCGTAAAAATCCGTGAAATCATGAGCATAGTATCCGATGCAGTCAAAATACTCGAAAACCGCATCTCCGGCAGCGGTTGCGAGGACGGTATTGTAAGAATCACCCCCGCGTCGTCGGCAGGCTGTCCCTACGAGGACGGAATAACGATTGTCACGGAATACGGCGGCAGAATCTCGGAGCTTTCGACCTCGTTTCCGTTTGAGACGACATCGAAGGTCTCCTTCATGTTCGACAGCCCGCTGAAGTCGCCGGTTCAGAGAACGGCGGCATGCGCAATTTTAAACGTCATCTCGAATTTCATGTGCTTCACACGAAAAGGGCGTGCCTGCGGCGAGGAATCACACAAAGCCTGCCTTGATGAGCTTATAGCCGCCGTCGCCGGAAAGAAGGTATATCTCAACGGCTGCCTCACGAATCTTGAGAGCATGCTGTATGAGGCAGGCTCGCTTTACCCCGAAAAACGCGTTGTCCCTGTCGGCAGACCGGAGGATGCCGATGTAATTGTTGTCTCCGGCGACGGTCTCTTCGATAAGGAGAAACTTGCCGTCACCGAGAGATACTTCAAAGGCGGCGATAACGCTGCGGATTCGGATAATACAGGAAATGCAGGTGCAGGTAATGCAGGTGCTGCCGTTTCGAAGGAACAGTCTGAAGGACAGCCCGAACTTATCTTCATCGGTCCCGCCGTCACGGGATTCTGCGTGATGCAGGGCGCAAAACATCACTGCCCTTACGGCAGGCGATGATTCTAACCTTTTAATTCCGAATATATATCAACTATTAAGAAAAATCAGATAGTATATGCTGTTCGGTTCATCGGGAATCAGAAAGATATACGACAGTGAACTGCTCTTTCTCGCTCTTAAAACAGGAATGGCGGTCTCATGCAATAACCCCGAAACGGGGACTCTTTTGCAGGGCTTAAAAAGCCCAGATTCATCGGAATTATCCGAATCCGCGGACACATGCGGAGCGGATCTGTCAAAGATAGCGATAATGACGGGACGGGACTGCAGGACGAGCGGAAAAATCCTTCAGGACGCGTTTACCGCCGGCGCACTTCACTGCGGCGCAAGGGTAGTCGACGGCGGCATTGCCCCTACGCCCACGGTCGCATATGCCGGCAGGAAGACCTCGCTTTCGTGCTGTATCACGGCATCGCACAATCCCGAGGAGTTCAACGGCTTAAAACTCTTAAACCCCGACGGATCCGCGTTTACGAAGAAACAGCAGGCGATAACCGAAAAAAGGATAGCGGAGATTGACGGGGCGTCCGCCGGCGGTGAAAATTACGGCAACGCCGCATGGGACAATCAGGGTAAGGTCTCGGCGGAGGATATAATAACGCCGCATAAGGAGAAGATTCTGGACAGCTTTGACATCAGCGAAAAGCTCCGCATGGTCGTAGACTGCGGCTGCGGTGCCGGATCGGTGATAACCCCAAATCTCCTTGCGGACGCGGGTGTGAATGCCGCGTGCATAAACTGCACCCCGAGCGGAGTCTTTGCAAGACCTTCCGAGCCGCTGGAGGCAAATCTGCCCTACATCCACGATTTCGTCCTGAAACGCGGCGCGAACGGCGCGATTGTTCACGACGGCGATGCCGACAGGTTCATGGGCTTTGACGAGAAGGGGCGCTACATCAGCGGCGACCACCTCATGATGCTCTTTGCGGAGTTTCTGGGGGCTAAGCACGTGGTTACGACCGTAGATGCCTCAATGGCAATCGAGGAGACCGCCGAGGTTCACAGGACTCCCGTCGGCGATTCCTATGTCTCCGAAGAACTGCTCTCATGGGGTGATTTCGGCGGAGAAGCCTCGGGAGCGTGGATTTTCCCGAAGATGTCCCTCTGCCCCGACGGCATTTATGCCGCAGGTCTCTTCTGCAGCATTGCCTCCGAGCACAAAATCTCGGAGCTTGTCGACGCTATGCCCTCATATCCCGTGCTGAGGAGTTCATACCCGTGCGGAAAAGCAAAAGAGGTGCTCATTGCAATGGGTGCGGAAAACCCGACCGACGGCATCCGAATCACGGAAGACGACGGCTGGTGCCTGATTCGTGCGAGCGGTACCGAGCCGAAGGTAAGGATAACCGCGGAGGGCAGGACATCCGCGGGTGCCAAAAAGATGCAGGAAAAAGGTCTGACCATGCTGAAATCGGCAGGCAGGACTTTATCCCGATAAGAGAATAAATGAGTATAACCGAGTATAATTTAAACAAATAAGATTGGACAGATATTCAGATAACTGACAGGATATAACAGATAACGGACAGGATATAATGGAATGCGTGATACTTGCTGCCGGCGAAGGAAAAAGGATGCGCCCGCTGACAGCCTCAAGACCCAAGGTAATGCTCCCCGTCGCGGGTAAGCCCATACTTGAGCATCTGATTTCGTCAGCCCGCGATGCCGGAATTAAGGACTTCATACTCGTTGTCGGCTATAAAGAACAGGATATACGCGATTACTTCGGAGACGGCGCCCGTATGGGGGTGCGGATAAGGTATGCCGTGCAGAGAAAGCAGTCGGGAACCGCAAACGCTCTCCTCTGCACCGAAAATCTCGTCAAAGGCTCGTTTATGCTCTTAAACGGCGACATGATCCTGAATACCCTTGACATCCTCTCATTCTCAAATCAGCACGTTCCCTGCGTGGGCACGGTTGAGAGCACCCACCCGCAGGATTTCGGCGTTCTCGAGACCGAAGGTCACAAAGTCCTCTCCATCGTGGAAAAGCCCAAAGAGCCGAAGAGCAATCTGGTTAATGCCGGCATATACCTATTCGACACCGGCATTTTTGCCATCCTCAAGAGCCTTTCTCTTTCCGAACGCGGTGAGTATGAACTTCCCGATGCGCTCATGGAGTATGCCTCGAAGGGACTGCTCCACCACTACACGCTCTCGTCATGGTTCGATATCGGCGAGCCTTGGAACCTCCTCGACGCAAACGAGAAGATGACAAAGGCTCTTTTTGAGAATTTCAAAAATGACGCGGAGGACTCGGATGCCGGCGCCGCCGACCTCATACGCGGAACGATTGAGGACGGCGTATACATACACGGAAATGTCATACTCGGTGAGGGCAGCGTCATTAAATCCGGCACCTATATCGAGGGCGACTGCATAATCGGCAGAGACTGCGACATAGGTCCGCACGCATACATAAGGGGGTGCACCTCGGTCGGCGACAACTGCCATATCGGTCACAGCGTCGAGATAAAGAACAGTATCGTAATGAAAGGCACGAAGATTCCGCATTTCAACTATGTCGGCGACAGCGTAATCGGTTCGGGCTGCAACTTCGGTGCGGGCACAAAGGTCGCCAATCTGCGCCACGACAGAAGAGATATCAGATGTGACGGCAGAGATACAAAAAGAAGGAAGTTCGGCGCGGTTATCGGCGATGACGTGCAGTTCGGCATCAACTGCTCGGTAAATGCGGGAAGCAGTGTCGGCAGCCGCGTCAGGGCAGCGCCGAACTCATACATTTCCGGAAAGATAAACGATGATACGACAGTCGGGAGATAAAACACGGAGATAACAAAAGGAGACAGAAAATGCAGGCAGTAATTCTCGCGGGCGGCGAAGGTCAGAGGGTAAGACCGCTGACGTATTCGCAGCCGAAAGTAATGATTCCGGTCGCAAACCGTCCGATTCTGGACTATGTCATAGAATCGGTCTCGCAGAGCGGCATCAACGACATTATCGTCGTTGCCGGATACAGAAAAGAGCAGGTAATAAGGTATCTCAACAGCCTCGATACCGGCGTGTCCGTTGTCGTTCAGAAGAAGCAGCTCGGCGTTTTTGATGCTTTGCGGTGCGCAAAAGACCTGATTAAAGGCGATTTCCTCCTTCTGCCCGGTGACAATTACATCGATTCCGAGTCTCTGTCGCGGCTGAAGGCGGAGAGGAATGCGATGCTGACCGCGGAGCACCCGTATCCTTCAAACTACGGCGTTGTCTCGGTTTCGGGGGGCATGGTAAAGGGTATTGCCGAAAAACCGTCCCTTGCCGAGACGATGACGGTGAGCACCGGCTGTTTCTCGCTTACGCCCGAGATATTCGAGTATCCCGAGACCTGCATGATACCCGACATCATCACCCATATGGCAAAGGAGGGCAAACCGATAAAAGCGGTGCCCGCAAACCGCTGGCATGACGCGATTTATGCCTGGGATCTGCTCAAGATGAACCGCATGGCTCTTGAGATGGTAAAACCCTCAATTTCGGGTAATGTCAGTAAATCCGCGGCAATAACGGGGAATGTGTCTGTCGGCAGCGGAACCGTGATAAGTCCGTTTGCGGTAATCTCGGGGGATGTCGTCATCGGCGACAACTGTTATATCGGACCGCATACCTGTATAATGCCGGGGACGACAATCGGCTCAAGGGTTAGGATTGAGCCTTTCACGTATGTTGAGAACTCGATTCTCATGGACGACACCGCTGTCGGCTCGCACTGCCGCATTACCGACAGCGTTATCGGCAAAGGGGCAAAACTCGGCTCGAATATCGCCGTTGACCCTTCGTATTCGGCGGTGGAGGTCGACGGTCATTTCTTTAAGGCATTCTTCGGCTCGGTTGTCGGCGAAAACTCGACGGTGGCGCCCTTTACCGTTCTGAAGCACTGCGTCATCGGGAATACGTCCGCGGTTGAACAGGGCAGGGTTATCGAGGGCTTTCTGCCGGACGGAAGTATAGTTAAGTAGAAAAGCATGGCTTGTGAGGGTAAGGAAATCAAATGTGCGGAATAGTAGGTTATACGGGAAAGCGCAGTGCCGCGCCCGTCATCGTTGAAGGGCTGAAATGCCTTGAATACCGCGGATATGACTCATTCGGACTTGCGGTCACGGACTGCGAAAGCGCCGCGAAATCCGACGCGGGCGGGCTTGCGGTCATCAAGAAGCAGGGCAGAATCTCGGATGCGGGACGCGACGTTACCCTGCTTAACGGCAACACGGGTATTGGTCATACGCGCTGGGCGACACACGGCGTTCCGAGCGATGTCAATGCCCATCCGCATACGGACTGCACGGGGGATATCGCGGTCATTCACAACGGCATCATCGAGAATTACGCCGAACTTAAGAGGTCTCTTATAGCGGAGGGACACACTTTCAAGTCCGAGACCGATACCGAGGTCATTGCGCACCTTCTTGAAAAGTTCTGCAATGCCGCGGATGCGGACGGGCTCATAGGTGAAGAGAGGATTGATTTCGCCGTAAAAAGCCTCATGGAGACTCTTGAAGGCTCATTTGCGCTTCTGATTCTCATCCGCGGATTTTCGGGGCTTATTGCGATAAAGCGCTTCAGCCCGCTGGTTTTGGGCATCGGCGACGAAGAACTCTTTGCATCTTCGGATATGACCCCCATACTTGAGCATACTCAGAAGATTCTCTTCCTCGAGGATGACGATTATGCGTATCTGATGCCGGAGGGCATCCGCGTTTTCAGCTACCCGTCGGGGGATGCCGTTGAGCGCGAGGTTAAGACCGTCGACTGGGACGTCGAGTCCGCAAAGAAGGGCGGATACGACTTCTTTATGGAGAAGGAGATATTCGAGCAGCCTGCGGTCTTTGTCAACTCGTTCAGACAGAGCATTGACGATAAGGCGGTTTCGGTGCTGAAGAAAGCCTCCTCGATTACGGTTGTCGCCTGCGGCAGCTCGTATCATGCGGGGCTTGTATTCCGCTATCTTGCGGAGAAATACTGTAAGATTCCCGTCCGCGTCGAGATTGCCTCGGAGTTCCTCAATTTTGCGATTGCGAAGGGCACGGCCGTAATCGCGGTTACGCAGTCGGGTGAGACCGCAGATACCCTTGCGGCGCTGCGGCATGCAAAGGCAAGCGGCTGTCCGGTGTTTGCGGTCACAAACGTCCTCGGAAGCAGTGTTACCCGCATCGCCGATCACGTCCTCTATACACGTGCGGGTCCGGAGATAAGCGTGGCGGCGACGAAGTCCTTCATTGCGCAGTGCGCCGTTCTTATGAGAATAGTCTCCGTCCTCGGAAAGGGCATCTTTGAGAAGGAACTCTTTGAGATTTATCCCGTTCTTGAAGAGACCCTGCTCTTTGACCCCGCAGGTGCATCCGCGGTCTGCAAAGATGCGGAGAACATCTTCTATGTCGGTCGCGGCGTTTACTATCCGATCTCGCTTGAGGGGGCACTCAAGATGAAGGAGATTACCTATATTCACGCCGAAGGCTGCGCTGCGGGAGAGCTTAAGCACGGTCCGTTCTCCCTTCTGACGCCCGAGACGCCGGTAATCGCCGTCTGCACGAAGGATGCTTCATATCCCGTGATGATATCGAATATCAAGGAGATGAAAGCCCGCGGCGCTCCCGTTATCGCAATCGGCAGCGCCGGCGATAAGGATCTCAAGGAAATAGCGGATATCTTCATCCCGCTTCCGAAATCCGAGAATATCTGCGAGGTAATATCGGCGACGATAATCCTTCAGATGATTGCCTGCAATACCGCGGTTCTTCTGGGAAGAGATGTCGACAAACCCAGAAATCTCGCAAAAAGCGTAACCGTAATCTGATGTGATGTCGGATTTACGGTTTTTAATAGGATTCTTTTCAATTTCGGCGATATGTGCCGTTTATTTTTGAGGTCACAAATTGTGACCTCAATTGACATTAAAAAAGGGAAACAGGTTCTGCGGTTCTGCTTTTTCGCTTAAATAAAGCACAGTCCCTTGTTATCCACTTTTGTCTCTATCGCTATCTCAAGACCGAGTTTTTCGGTAATCTTTCGCATCTCCGCGGGCGACTTCTCGGTGATTACCGCAATCGAAGGTCCGACCGAGCTCATGCCGACAAACTCCATGCCCTCCTCGCGTATCATGCTCATGAACTTGTAGATTGAGAAGGAGTTGTGCTCGACCTCGGCACGCTTTGAGCCTCTGAAATCAAATTCCCAGATGATATTGCCGATTTTTCTCAGATCGTCATCTCTGAGCGCGGGAATGAGATCCATCATAATCATATACGCCTTAAGTTCGCGGTCCCGGTAATCCAGCACCCTCGCACGGTTCATCAGAACATTGAACTCGGACTCGCCCGCGGCGCTCACGGTCACCGGCGGAATCAGGATATAGACATTCCTGCCCTCCGCGAACTTCGAGTTGTAGACGAGAGAGAGTTCATCGCCCATTACCGACATGCCGCCGTAGGTGATTGCCGCAGGTCCGACGCCGGTCTCAAACCCGCCGATAATCCTGCCGTCCGTCGTTTCCTCGACGTAGTTGTAGCCGACGAGAATCCTTATGTCCTCGACCGAGAGCGGGTTTCCGAGCGCCGCGCTCATGGCGTTTCCGACCGCGGTCAGTGCCGCTCCCGTTGAACCGAGACCGACATGCTCTCTTTCGTGGTCGCGGATACAGATCTTGAAGCCGCCTTTGTAGCCCGTCACCTTCTTTATGACCTCGACGAAGTGCCTGATAATCGGCACCCTTGAGTAGTCGATTGTCGTCTCTTTCTCCGTGCATTCCACAACCGCGGTCGTGTAAAGCTGTATCGCAAACCCGATACCCCCGCCGCCCGGACGGCTCGGTGAGAATCTGTTCATGTCGAGAACGCAGAGGTGCACTCTGGCAGGCACTTTTACCGTATGTTTCCCGGGCTTCGGCTCGATACTGTATTTTCGCTCGTCCATGCCGCAGGTTCTTATGTTTTCGCCGATGGAAAAGGGCGAAAAGTCATATTCCACAAGATCCAGGTCTCCGCCGCGGATCATCATCTTAGTCATTGTATTACCTTGGAATTAATGAAAACAGAACTTATTTTGACGCAGTAATTTCTGACGCGGTAACGCACGTTTTTTTCGGAATATTCCTCAGGTTCCCTTATCTTTATTCTGCATGGAAAAGGTCTTTTCAGTCCCGCTTCCTGTCAAAATATAAGTTCTTACCTGAGGCTGACAGTGGAATCGCGTACGCCGTGGTACAACCCTCCAGCCAACCGAGTTTCAGTGCTCCGACGCCTGCCGAATACATTATTCTGTTGTCGACATTGTGCATCGCCGCGGTTTTAGCCGCCGAACCCAACGCAATCCCCAGATCCGCCGCCCGTATGGCGCAGTTCGGTCCGATAAATGCCGAGTCGCTCTCCGAATCATTCTTCGGTTCGTTTATCGATTCGAGATTTTTCTTCTGCTCTTTTCCCATCGCCGCACAACTCTTGTATCCGCATGCGCCGCAGTTTAATCCCAAACCTGCGTCCGCCTTTGCGCCGATGATGAGACAGCAGTCAGAGTCTTCGACATTTTTTGCGTCGCGGCTGAAAAAGCCGAGATTGTGTCTCTCTCCGAATTTCCTCATCGAGTCCGCGAGGGTCTTCAGATCTCTACCGTATGCAGTCCGAATTACGATTACGTCGCTTCCCTTTGCCTTGGGTGCGGTGCGAGCCGCTACCGCCATGAGTTTTGCCACGGTAAGCACGCCCTCATACAAAAGTTCGGCATCGTCCTGCATATATCAAGATGGTCACTGATTTTTTATATACTTTGGTTTATTGTTCGGCATCTTTTCGCATTCTTTTGCATTTGTCCGAATTTTCCGCAGGGTTACGCAGGGTTCCGTAAGGTTACGCGGGATACAGGCATACGCAGGCGGCATACGCAGACGGCAGGCACTTAAATCGCTGCCCGGCTGCAAAGATTTCAATACTGTGAACATTGAATAATAACGATGCGAATATAAGGGGATTTGATATCACGGTAAAGAAAATTGTTCGTAATTCGGTGCCGCGGGTGGCGGCGATAAACGACCTGTCGGGATTCGGTCGCGCATCGCTTACCGTCGCAATTCCGATACTGTCTTCGATGGAGGTGCAGGCATGCCCGATTCCGACCGCCGTCCTCTCCACGCATACGACGGGGTTTAAGGATTACTGCATGGTCGATATGACGGATTTCATGCGGGACTGCGTATCGCACTGGACATCTCTGGGGCTGTCATTCGACGCCGTCTACAGCGGATTTCTGGGATCGGCAAAGCAGATGGACATTGTCTCGGATTTTGTGGCGGCGATAAAGAGAAACGATACCCTTGTCGTCATTGACCCGGTTATGGGTGACGACGGCAAGACCTACGGTCCGATTACGGACGATATGGTGACGCGGATGAGGAGTTTTGTCGGAATTGCCGATCTGATAACGCCCAACATTACCGAAGCGGCATTCCTTCTGGATGAGCCGTATTCGAAGAAGATTGACGAGCAGACCGTTATCGACTGGCTGCCGCGGCTCTCGGATATGGGACCCGGCGTAGTCGTGGTTACGAGCGTGCCGTCGCCGAAGGATTCGGGCAGACCTTCGGACAGGACATCCGTGCTTGCCTATGACCGCAACGACGATCGCGTCTGGAAAGTTGCCTGCGACTATATCCCCGCACATTACCCGGGTACGGGGGATGCATTCGCGAGTGTGCTCGTCGGCAGTATCCTCAAAGGCGACAGCCTTCCGCTTGCGCTTGACAGGGCGGTTCAGTTCACGACGCTTGCAATCCGCGCCACATTCGGCTATAAGATGCCCACACGCGACGGAATCATGCTCGAACGCGTCCTTGATACCCTGCGAAGCCCCGTCGTCATGAGCAGTTACGAACTTGTGAGATAAACGGGCGAGCCTGCGGGATAAACAAACTTGTCGGATAAACGGGATTGTGAGATAACGCGGGCAGTAAAAAAAGGTCAAAAAAGTATTTTAAAATTTATTTTTTCAGTTTTCGGATTTGCGGTTATCACTTGTAGGTCTTGCCCGTATATGTGTATTTATCGGACTTGCCGCCCTTGAGTACGATATAGAGCCAGATATAGAGTGATTTCAGTGTGCCGAACTTGACATATCTGCGCATGGAAAACTTCACCGTCATCTTTGAGTTGAACTTTACCTTTCCGATTTTTCTCATGCGCTGGGCGATTTCGAGGTCGTCGCCGGCATCTATGCATTTGTAGCCGCCGATTGAGTCATATGCCTCCTTTACGAATGCGGTGTTGCACCCGAGCGTGTAATAGAGGGTATGTGTGTAGTATCCCAGCCTTGAGAACTGGTTGGCAAGCCAGAGATAGAATTTGAACTTAAGCCCCGGCTCGAGCGGGGTGACGGTGCCGTAGAGCTGGACGATTTTATCGTTTTTCTCAAACGAAGCCAGAACGGTCTCAAGCCACTCGGGCGGGATTATGCAGTCGGCATCGGTAGTTGCGAGGATTTTGGCATCCGCAAGTTTTGCGCCGTCGTTTCTTGCGCCGCCGACACGCTTGCTCGTCTGAATAATGACCGTATCGGCGAGTTTCTCGGCAAGTTCGCGTGTTTTGTCCTTCGAGCCGCCGTCGACGACGATAAGTTCGTAGTCGCTTCTCGGTATCGTCTGATTGCAAAGCGAGGTCAGGCAGGCGGTAATATTCTCCTCTTCATTGAAGGTAGGGATGACAACAGATATTCTATGAACCATATTACATAAACCGTTTATACAGAATGATTGGCTTTTGACCGCAATATATATTTGTAATTCCGAAATCGAAAAACGGGTCAGGGGCTTGACGACACGGGTCTGCAATCGGGTTTTTACAATCGGTTTTAACCCGTGCCGGTCAGCCGTTTACTCATAGGCGAGAACGAAGCGCCCCTTATCGTTCTCGATGATTTCGGCTTTAACCCCGTAAACATCGAAGATTGCTTTCGGGGTAAGAACGTCGGCAGGCTTACCCGCGTCATAGACCTCGCCGTCTGATATGAGAATTACTTTATCGGTGTAGCGCAGAGCCAGATTGAGGTCGTGGAGTGCTACAATCATGCCCGAATTATCCCTGTGGATAATCTCTCTCATGGTCGCAAGCGTATCTATCTGATGGCGCAGGTCAAGCGAGCTTGTAGGCTCGTCAAAGAGATAAAATACGGGTTTCTGTGCGATTGCTCGGGCAATGAAGACACGCTGGCGCTGACCGCCGGAAAGTTCGTTTATCTGCCGCTCCGCAAGATCCTGTATATTCATGCAGCGCAGTGCATAATCGACGACGGCAAGGTCTTCTTCGGTTACCGACCAGCTCATATACGGCGTTCTGCCGATTAAGACCGTCTCGAGCACGGTCGTGAAATTGCTGTACGTGAAATACTGCGGCACATAGCCGATGAGTTTGGCGCGGTCTGTGGGGTCAATTTCGGAGATGTCTTTGCCGTCGATGTTGATCTTACCCGATACGGGCTTAAAGAGGCTTGAGATTATCTTTATCGTCGTCGATTTTCCGCAGCCGTTGGGACCGAGGAGCGAGACGACTTCGCCCGAGTCCACGCTGAAGCTGATATCCTTCAAGACCCTGTATCTGCCGTAGTTGTGCACCAGATTCATTACATCTATCTTCATTCGAGTCCCGCCCCCCGTCCTTTTACAATCAGATATATGAAGAAGACGCCGCCGATGAGATACATGATGATGCCGACCGGCAACTCGACCGGCGCCAGAACAATGCGTGCGAGCGTATCCGAGACCACCAGAATCAGCGCTCCCGCAAGTGCCGCGCAGGGTATGAGGTAGCGGTTATCGTTGCCGATGACCATGCGGCAGATATGCGGCGCCATAAGCCCCACAAAACCGATTACGCCCGTAAACGCCAGACATGCGGAGGCGCCGAAACTGACAATCAGGAGACCCTGTATTCTGAATTTTGCGACGTCGATACCGAGGTTTTTGGCAACGTCATCGCCGGCGGAGAGCGTGTTCAAGTCCCACGCCCGCATCTCCATGAGGAGGAAGCAGATGAGCGCAATCGGAAAGAGGATAATGACCGCCTGCCAGCTTGCGCCCCACATGCCGCCCATGAGCCAGATGACGATGTCGCGGAGGGACTCGTCGCTTGAGATATACTGCATGGCAAGCAGTCCCGCCTGGAAGATATAGCCGATGACGACACCCGAAAGTATGATTATCGACTGCGAAGTTCCCCTCGAATGCGCAAGCATGTAGATTATCGATACGCTCATCCAGCCGAAGACGAAGGCGCTTAAGATCATGAGGACGCTGTTCATGCTCAGGGTATATCCGAAGAGATATACCGTGCTCTTATAGAGAGCACCTAAAACAAGGGGTCCGAGGACTATCATGAACGCCGCTCCGAACGATGCCGCGGATGAAAGTCCCAGCGTAAAGGGGCTTACAAGCGGATTTCTGAGGAGTGCCTGCATGACCGCGCCCGCAAGCGCCAGACAGACGCCGGCGAGTGCCGCCAGAAGTATTCGCGGCATCCTCAGATTGAAGAGGATCATAGCGGTATTTTCGTTGACGGCACTGTCCGTGATTCCCGGGAAGACGGAGTTGAGCAGAACGGCAATGATGTCGGACGGAGGTATATACACGCTTCCGCTTGCGGCGGCAAAGATCATCGCAAGTATCAGGAGTATGACCGTGACGACTATCACGGCAATCTTCCGGCTCTGCATCTTTGCATATGCATTATTTATGCTTGTTTTGTCCTGCATCGTCTTTTCGTCCGGCATCTTCCTTTCATCCGTCATTTTCTTTTATCCGTCATCTTATTTCATCCGTCTCCGGTTACGTCATGCGAAAGTAACCCTTTTTCCGTTATGCCTGAAGTTCACTCAGTTTCATGTATTTTGCGCCCATTGCCGCGGCAAGTTTCTTTGCGTAGCCAAGAGAGACAATGCCTTCTTCGGAGTCGAGGACAAGTGCGGGTATTTTCGCCTCCTTTATCAT
>JAFZMT010000064.1 GCA_017553245.1 Methanomicrobium sp. | reverse complement strand
TATGTGATACCCGTGTGTGATACCTGTATGATACCTGTATGATACCTGTAAAGGTGTTGTAGCGGTGCGATCCCTTTTGACAAGTTTTTTTGTCATACCTGTCATATAATAGAGAGTATCAGAGTAACTGAGTAAACCGTATATCGGTAAATTAAGGACGGTTTTTCCATGAATACAGCGATAGCGAAGATAAAAGGAAGAGAGATCCTCGATTCGAGAGGAAATCCTACGGTTGAGGCTGATGTCACTCTCTCATCGGGAGCGTTCGGAAGAGCGGCATGTCCGTCGGGGGCGTCCACCGGCGTTCATGAGGCTGTTGAGCTTCGTGACGGCGACAAGAAGCGTTTCGGCGGCAAGGGCGTTACAAAAGCGGTTTCCGCCGTCAACAACGAGATTGCGGCGAAGATCGCCGGCATGGACGCATTGAAACAGAGAGATGTCGATGCCGCGATGATCGCCGCCGACGGCACGGAAAACAAGGGTAAGCTCGGCGCAAATGCGATTCTCACCGTCTCGATGGCGGTTGCACGCAGTGCGGCGCAGGCAAAGGGACTGCCGCTGTGGAAATACCTCGGTGAGTTCTCCGGCGCACAGCCGACATTGCCGGTGCCGTGCATGAATATCATGAACGGCGGCGCCCACGCCAACTGGCAGGGTGCGGATCTTCAGGAGTTCATGATTGCACCCTACGGCGCTCCTTCATTCCGCGAGGCTCTCAGGTGGGGTGCCGAGGTCTATCAGACGCTGAAAACGCTGCTGAAAGAGAAGGGACACTCCACCGGCGTCGGCGACGAAGGCGGTTTCGCTCCGAAAGTGCCGTCCAACGAGGAACCTTTAAAGCTCATAGTCGAGGCTATTAAGAGAGCGGGCTACGAACCCGGCAAAGATATCGGCATTGTCCTTGACCCCGCTTCCAGCGAAATTTACGAGGACGGTCTCTACAACCTCAGAACCGAAGGCAGAAAACTGACCTCGGACGAGATGGTCGAGTTCTATAAGGGACTTTGCGCGAAGTATCCGATTGTCTCCATCGAGGACGGACTTGCCGAGGACGACTGGGAAGGCTGGAAGAAGCTCACCGACGCCATCGGCTCGAAGGTGCAGCTTGTCGGCGATGACCTCTTTGTGACGAACGTGAAGAGGATGGAGATGGGTATAGAGAAGGGTGTCGCCAACGCCGTTCTGATAAAGCTGAATCAGATCGGCAGCGTGAGCGAGACCGTTGACGCCATCCGCCTTGCGCAGAAGAATAACTGGGGCGCAATGATCTCCCACAGAAGCGGCGAGACCGTTGACTCGTTCATTGCCGATATGTCGGTTGCGATGGGCACGGGTCAGATAAAGACCGGCGCACCCGCACGCGGCGAGCGTGTCGAGAAATACAACCAGCTCTTAAGAATCGAAGAAGAGATGGGTGCATCCGCAAAGTATGCGGGACGCAGTGCGTTCATCAGATAACACTCCTCAAAGAAAAAACCAATATATCTTTTTTCAGAAAAAATTGCCATAATATTGCCATAAAAATTAAAATTCAATATTATGCTGTAATTTAATGGATACGTTTTAACGGAATTTACAATAAAAAAGCAATAAAAAAGTGAAAATTTATTTTCTTCAGACTCTGTCCCGAATCTCGGTCGTGATCTTCTCGAGGAACTCCTCGGGAGTCATGGTGACGGTCTTGCTGTCGCGGGTGCGTATCGAGATATTCTGATTTTCAAGCTCTTTTTCGCCGATGATAATCATATAGGGCACACGCTCGGTGTACTGCGCCTGTCTTATCATGTAACCGATTTTCTCGTTGCGGTTGTCGAGCTCGCAGCGGACTTTGGCGTCCTTGAGCATCTTGTAGATATAGCCCGCATACTCCTCGCTCTTCTTTGAGACCAGAAGCACCTTCGCCTGAACCGGCGCCAGCCAGACGGGGAACTTACCCGCATAATGCTCGGTGAGAATACCGATAAAGCGCTCGATTGAACCGAAGCAGACGCGGTGTATCATGATCGGGTGCTGTCTCTCGTCGTTCTCGTCGACATAGGAGAGATTGAAGTTCAGCGGCATCTGGAAATCGAGCTGAATCGTACCGCACTGCCATGTGCGTCCTATACAGTCTTTCAGGTGGAAATCGATCTTCGGACCGTAGAAAGCGCCGTCGCCCTCGTTGATCGTATAGGGCAGATTCATCTTGTTTAAAGCATCCTTAAGACCGTTCGTCGCCGCTTCCCAGTCCTCGTCGCTTCCCATACTGTTCTCGGGGCGGGTCGAAAGCTCAAGGAAGTATTCGAAACCGAACTTCGTGTAGACCTCGTTGATGATTCTCACGACATCCTTTATCGTATCGGCGATCTGGTCCTTTCTCATGAAGAGATGGGCATCATCCTGCGTGAAACAGCGGACACGGAAGAGACCGTGGAGTGTTCCGCGGAGTTCGTGGCGGTGCACCGTGCCTATCTCGGCAAGGCGAATCGGAAGCTCGCGGTAGCTGTGCGGCTGTGTGGCATAGGTCATCACGGCGCCCGGGCAGTTCATCGGCTTTATACAGTAAGGCTCGTCATCGATCTCGGTCGCATACATATTGTCCTTATAGTGATCCCAGTGACCGCTGGTCTCCCAGAGGCGGCGGTTCATTATCAGCGGCGTTGAAATCTCCTGATATCCGTTATTGCGGTGAATCTCGCGCCAGTATTCAAGGAGCGAGTTCTTTATGGTCATGCCGTTGGGGAGGAAGAACGGGAAACCCGGACCTTCGTCGGAGAACATGAAGAGCTGCATGTCCTTGCCTATCTTCCTGTGGTCGCGTCTTTCCGCCTCTTCCTGAAGTTTTATGAAGTCGTCGAGTTCTTTTGCGGTCGCAAACGCAGTACCGTTGATCCTCGTAAGCATCTTGTTTTTACAGTCGTTCTTCCAGTATGCTCCCGAGACATAGGTAAGTTTGAAGGCTTTCAGCGTGCCGGTATAGGTCAGGTGCGGACCCGTGCACATATCGATATATTCGCCCTGCTGGTAGAAGCTGATGGGTTCGTCCTCGGCAAGATCGGCGATATGCTCAATCTTATACGGCTCTTTGCGCTCTTCCATCAGTTTCAGGGCTTCTTCGCGCGGAAGTATGAACGGCTTAATCTGAAGATTCTCCTTGATTACTTTGCGCATCTCTTTTTCTATTGTTTCAAGGTCTGTCTCTGAAAGTTTTGCATCGCCCAAGTCAATATCGTAGTAGAATCCTTTCTCTGTCGCGGGTCCGTATGCAAAAGATGCGGTCGGATATAAGCGCTTTACTGCCTGTGCGAGGATGTGTGCCGCGGTATGGCGTATTACGTGCAGTTCATCCTCTTTGGGACATTCTCCGGTTTTGCCGTCGCTGTAGATTACTTTCATTGTTTCATTCCCTGAATTGAATCATCCTTATAATGCTCAAATTATTCTCATTATTTTTTCTTATGACAGTATAGTTATTTCGATAGACAGTTTGTTTGAGATTTCCGGCGGAATTTTGCGCGGCGTATTGCGATGAATTGCGGCGGACTGAGGCTGATTGGGGCAAAGTGTGATGAACTGATGCGGTCGGGGAGCGGATGAGGCGGGCGCAGGGGTGGCGCAGGGGTGGCGCAGGCATACTTAAGCCCGAAGCTGCGGGCATGACCGATGCATGAATACTCGCGATACGGGGCGTTTATCCAAAAATACCGCGGCAGAAGGAAGATAACGCAGCGCATACTTCCCGCGGGACTGCCGCCGGAATCGCCGTTAAAATCGTGCGAAATAACGCTGAGCCTATCCCGTGATGCGAAGTATCGCTGCCGACACCTTTCGTCACGGACAGTTCCTGCATTCTTTTGCCGATTGGATGGGGCGGCGGGCTTATTTGCCGCACTGCCAACTATCTTATAGTTCGGACGACGTATAATAAGCAAATGGATTCTTTTTTGAAATTCAGCGAACTGAATATTTCGGATGAAATAGTCAGGGCTGTTGAAGACATGGGCTTTGAAGAGCCGACTCCGATTCAACAGCTTGCGATTCCGTTAATCATGCAGGGGCGTGACGTAACAGGTCAGGCTCAGACGGGAACCGGAAAGACTGCGGCATTTGCGATTCCGGTAATAGAGAAGATAAAATCGGACGAGCGTCACGTTCAGGCAATTGTTCTTTCTCCGACACGCGAACTTACGATTCAGATTGCCGAAGAGTTCAACAGGCTTTTGAAATACCGCGATGACGTAAGAGTCCTCCCGATTTACGGCGGACAGGACATAGAAAGACAGATCACCGCCCTTAAACGCGGCATTCACATCGTCGTCGGCACCCCGGGAAGGGTGATGGATCACTTAAGAAGGCGGACACTCACACTTAACGAGATAAAGACAATCGTCCTCGACGAAGCCGACCAGATGCTCGATATGGGATTCAAGGAAGATTTAGAGGAGATTCTGGAGTATGCCCCCGAAGTTCGCCAGACAATTCTGTTTTCGGCGACGATGCCCAAACCCATTCTCAAGATATCAAAGGAGTTCCAGACAAATCCCGAATTTCTGGCTCTCACTCCGACCGTGCTTACCGTTCCTTCGATAGAACAGCTCTATATCGAGGCACGCGAAAAGGACAAACTCGACATTCTCTGCCGCCTTATCGACATAAACGGCGGTCTCTCGATGATCTTCTGCAACACGAAGAAGCGTGTCGACGAAATATCGTCCCTGCTTCACTCCCGCGGATATTTCGCCGAAGGACTCCACGGCGACATGAACCAGTCCTCCCGCGACCGCGTAATGAACAAATTCAGGTCCGGCTCGCTCGATATGCTTATCGCCACCGATGTTGCGGCAAGGGGCATTGACGTCGACGATATCGACACGGTCTACAACTACGACGTTCCGCAGGATGCCGAGTATTACATCCACAGAATCGGACGTACGGGACGTGCGGGCAAGACGGGACGTGCATACACCTTTGTCGGTCCGCGTGAGACGGCAAAACTCCGCATGATCCAGAAGCTTGCGAAGGCAAAGATCAGACGCGTGCAGCCGCCGAGCATAAAAGAAGTCGAGAACTGCCGCATTGACAAATTCCTCGATAAACTGCGCAGCGTAATGCGCGAGAGCGATCTCACCGCCTACATAGCGCCGGTCGAAAAGCTCATGGATGAGGACTTCACCATGACGGATATTGCCGCCGGTCTCATCAAACTGCAGTTCGAAAACGAGGTAAGGGGCGGAAGTTCGGCGTCGGCATCGGAATACGGCGTCGCCGAATCGGAGACTGACTATCGCGGTTTCCGCGAAGGGCACGGGAACGGCAGAAACCGCTTTGACAGGGATGAGAGAGACGGCAGATTCGAGAGATACGGACGCGATGACAGACGGGAGAGAGGCGACAGATTCGACAGAGGCGAGAGAGGCGACCGCAGGTTTGACGGCGGCAGAAGACGCGAGATTCAGCCCGACTTCGACGATACCGGCGCCGAACCCGGAATGGTAAGATTCTTTATCAATATCGGCAAGTCCAAAGGCGTAAAACCCAAGGACATAGTCGGCGCAATCGCGGGCGAAACCCATATCGCGGGCAAAAACATCGGCGCAATCAGCATCTTAAACGACTTCTCGTTTGTCGAGATTCCGCGTGATCTCGCCGCCGATGTCCACAGAATCATGAATGAGTGCACAATCCGCGGATATGAGATCTCGTTCGAACCCGCAAGGAAGAACGACCGCAGATAAAATAAGAATAATCTATTTTTTCAAATATTGTTATTTTTGGATTTTCGGGTGCCGCGGGGCTGATTTTCACCGCTTACTCTTCACTCACGCAGACCCATGCGTCGTAGATGGGGTCGCGGTCATTCTCAATTATCTTATATCTGCGTCCCTCATCGGCGCACCAGCCCGCAACCATCTCTATCTCGGGCTTTGTGGCTGTCGTGATTATCGTCTTTTCCGAGAGCGTGAAGAGTTCATAGATGATATCCGACCACATATCGGCGTTGAAATTCGAGATGTCGCCGAGCATCAGCCCGATTCCCAGATTGCATTTCGGACAGAAATCCGAGGCTCTCGTGCCGTCAAGACACATGGCACGGGACGGAATCAGTCTCTTTTTCTGAATGCCGCAGGAGATTAATGCCGGATCGCAGTCAAACGAGAGTGTCTCGTATCCGATATCGCGAAGCACCGAGGTGGCAACACCCGAACCGCAGCAGAAGTCAATCGCAGTCAGGGGCGATTCTGTTTTTCCGGCGGCATCCTGTCTCAGATTGAGTGAGTCAAAGAGGCTTTCTATCATCTCGTAACGACCTTCGCGGTTATCCTCGATAACGTCGGGATACTCCTTAACAATCTCCCCGCAGTAGTATTCGCGGAGTGCCGCGAGATAACACGAGCGCTCTTCCTGATAGATGTCGCCGTCGAGAGCCTCAAACCGCTCAAGGACTTCGACCGAAAAAGGTCTGAAGACAAACGAGGTCACGGTCCAGCCGCCTTTCTCGAGGAACGCCGCCGCCATCGGATCTTCGTTCTCGTCAACCAGCAGTTTTGCGGCGCTGTAATCGCCGTCGAGCAGAAACCGTGTGTATTCGTTATCGGCGCAGTCCATAAAGGCAGGCTCGATACAGATGGGGTCATTTATCTCAAAGATGTCGGCAAGGGTCATATTCCGCACTCCGTATTAAAACTGTATTATCTGATCTTAAAATTTGAAAAATTATTTTTTGGCGTCTCCGCGCAGGATTTTAACGCCGCCGGGCGCCTTGATTGTGCCGTCAAGCCTTGCCTCCTCATCGAGAAGAAGGCTTTCGCAACGGAGATCGCCCAATATGTGGGCTTTTTTAGCCACGGCAACGATACCGTCGGAGGAGTTGACGGCGCCGTGGATGACCGTGGAGATACCTATCGTGACGTCCTTATCCGCGGAAAGACTGCCGAAAATCGTGTTTTCGTCGCCGACGGTCGCGGAATAGGCACGGATGTTGCCGTGAAGGCGGCAGTTTCTGCCTATCTTCATCGCGGTCGGCACAGTGAAGACCTCCATGTTCAGTGTGGAGTTGGGGGGGATTATAAACGGCATCTGCTGGGATTCCTCTTCTTCGTCCTCGGAGAAGAGTTTCTGAAACATTGCGTTAATGTCCTCCTCCTTGTCGATTCCGAGAAGCGTGACGAGATAGAGCATGATGTAGGCGATTACGGGCATAGGATTTCGGATGGATATCCAGCCCTTAGCCTCGAAGCCGCCGCTGATTGCGACATTGTCGCCCAAATCAAGGTCGCCTGCGACAAGGAGCCTGCCGTTAATCTTTACGCCCTCGCCCAGATATGCGTTGCCGTCGCTCGTGACGTCGCCGGTGACCTCGGTCCAGTTATCGATGCGGAGATCGTCGTCGGCGTGGATATTTCCGTTTATCTGACAGAATTCGCTGACGATGATCTCGGAGCCCTGAAGACCGTAGTCAATGCGGCTTTTTTCGCCGATAATCACCGTGGACTCCGTCTTGAGTATATGCTCCTGAAGTTCGGCATTGTCCGGTATCGAACACTGCCAGAGCCATTCTTCCGTTTTCTCCATGGTTTCTGATATTCCCCCTGTCCTGATTTCGTTGTCCGTGCCGAAACCCCGATATACATTATTTCTTTTCTATCGTAATGAGTTTTTTTAATGAGTTTTAAAACAGTTCTGCCGTCCCTGATTTATCAATCTCCACGTATATCGCAACAACGGGGATTTACAGAGAATTTACACTGTGAATGCATACTTATTTGTCGTATCATGCCGAATATCTGCGGCATATTCACGTGAAATTTTTGTTTAGTGTTGGACAAAAAATTTTGCGGAAATCTTTGCAGCCCAATCACACATTGACATACAACAGGAACACGGATAACAGGAAACGTGACAAAAAGGTGAAGTCGGATATGCTTTACAGAATCAACCCCAAGACAGGGGACAAATTTTCCG
>JAFZMT010000063.1 GCA_017553245.1 Methanomicrobium sp. | reverse complement strand
TTCTGGCAAACAACCTTCCTAAAGACGTTATGCGCATATTCGATTCCGCGACCGTAAAGCGTACGCCGGCGGAACGGTCATTTCGCTGGATACTGAACCGCCCCGAGATTGCTGTTGTTCTCTCCGGAATGAACTCGATTGAGCAGATTGAGGAGAATTGCACCACGGCATCCGACGCTTTGCCGGGCGCCGTGACCGAAGAGGAACTCGCAGTAATTGCGTCCGTAAAGCAGAAATACGCCGAAAAAATCAAAGTCCCCTGCACGGGATGCCGATACTGCATGCCCTGCCCGTTCCGCGTGAATATCCCGGAGTGCTTCGCGGCATACAACAACTACCACATGTTCAACCGCAATTTTACAAATAAACTCCAATACCTCGCCAGAATGGGCGGAGTGCTCTCGGACAGGAGCTACGCCGGACTGTGCAGAAAATGCGGCAAATGCAAAATAGCCTGCCCGCAGGGGATAGATATCCCCAAAGAACTCGCCAAAGTCTCTTCAGATATGGAAGGGCTGACATTCAGGCTTCAGATATTTTTAATGAAACTCGTGATGCCGCTTCAGGCGAAACTTGCGATGCTGGGGCGTAAAAAGAAGAATTGAAAGATTTTGCGGCAAATCTGCCTCGAATAGCCCGAAAAAGCCTTTGGCGCATTTTAAATATTGTTTTTTGCCGTTAATCTTGCCGTTAATATTCAGGATATCCCTTATACTCAAAATCGTCCTTCTTCGACTCTTTTGAGACGTTTGAGCCGTTTAAGTCCTTTGCGAAGTAATTGTCATAGGTATTGACCGCCGTCTCCGCGTAATCCGAGATCTCCGCGAGACAGTCCGAAAGAGACTCAACAGAGACTGCATTAAGAAGCATTCCCGTAACCGTTTCGGGATCTATATAACTTATGCCGAACTCCTCCGCAACGAAACCCTTCATATTGTCGGCTAATCGCGAATTGTAGCCCCTTTCGTTCTTTATGAGCACATTCTCGCAGATAATCTCGGATGAGTCATTGAGTATGTTCAGATCAAGAGGATGCTTATCCATAAGCGACTT
Organism: Methanomicrobium sp.; assembly: GCA_017553245.1. Classification (GTDB taxonomy): domain Archaea; phylum Halobacteriota; class Methanomicrobia; order Methanomicrobiales; family Methanomicrobiaceae; genus Methanomicrobium. The sequence goes on along the minus strand of JAFZMT010000063.1, from coordinate 3,511 downwards.
AAACTGCTCCACTTTGAACCATTCGCCGCCGAAGAACTGATATACAGCGTTTTTGTGATCCATGAGGCAGCCGACAAATTCTCTGAATTCGTTGATAAACTTGTGATAACTCGCTTTAAATTCCGCGAAAACGAGATCGGCTTTATCTTTGGCATCCGGCGGATCGGCTATGAAACCGAGGACGAAAGAGCCGACAAGCAGGGTTGAACTCTTTGAAAGCTCATCGAATGCCGCCTCCGTCCGTGAGAGATGCGTAAAAATCGTATTCGGCACCTCTTTTTTCTCAACGCCGTCGGAGTAGAGCTTGTCATGCACGAGCATGAAGAACGCCGGCATCGCCGCCATTATCGACATAAAGGAAATAATCCTCATCTTTAAGTAATTGCGGCTTATCGGGCTTAATATTTACCACAAACAAAGGCAAAAGGAACCTATGAGACAGCCTTATCCCGCAAATGCGATCCTATGTATTATCCGTTTCATAAACTCGCATACGGTTTATTAAGATATGGGGTCGAAAAAACACATCCTTGAAATAAACCGCAAACAAAGGATAGAAACGCAAATCCGGGCAATTTTGCAAATAAACGAAAATACCACAGGGGGAATCAGATACAACTTACGGCATATCATAAGGCACCATAACGGCATCATGGAATTGTAAAAGGCTATATAATAACAGGGATTATTCTACATTACCTAAGAACAGAAGTCAATGACATGGCGTCACTGACGAAACGGCAACTATAATGACGTAAACTGAAAAAAAGGGAGATTACGATGGTAAAGCTGAAAGTAAAGAGGATCGACGCCGAGATTCAGGCAGCGGTCATAAACAAAGAGGATGCCAACCAGATCGGCTTGAAAAACGGCGGCAGAATCAACATTCTCAATGAGGAAAGCGGCAGATCGGTTACCGCATTCATCCAGATCACGGACACCTTTATCGGGAAGGGGGCAATCGGACTCAGCGGGGCACTTATCAGCCAGCTTGACGCCGATGAGATGAAGGAACTTGCGGTTCGCGCCGCTGACAGACCGGTTTCGCTTGAATACATCCTCAAAAAGATGGATAATAAAAAGCTCACCGAAAATGAGCTTAACACGATAATTAGCGACATCACAAACGACGTCCTCTCGGCAGGCGAGACAACCGCGTTCATCACCGCCGTCTACATCAACGGACTTGACACGGACGAGGTCGAATACCTGACAAGGTCAATGGTCAAAAGTGGCGAACAGCTCAGATTCAATACTCACCCGATTGTCGACAAACACTCAATCGGCGGCGTCCCGGGCAACAAGATTACCCTCCTTGTCGTCCCCATCATCGCCGCCGCCGGTCTCAAAATACCCAAGACCAGTTCGCGGGCAATCACCGGTGCGGGCGGCACCGCCGACCTCATGGAAGCACTTGCGCCCGTGGAGTTCAGCGCCGCAGATATCGAGCGCATGACCGAGAAGGTCGGCGGCGTCATTGTCTGGGGCGGCGCCACCAACATAGCACCCGCCGATGACAAAATCATCGTCCACGAATTCCCGCTTAAGATTGACGCACGCGGAATCATGATAGCAAGCGTCATGGCAAAGAAGATCGCCTGCGGCGCCGAGATCGTCGTAATCGACATACCGGTGGGTGCCGATGCAAAAGTAAAGGACATGGACGATGCCAGAAGACTTGCCCGCCAGTTCATCGAACTCGGAGAGCGCTTCAAGGTCAGGGTCGAATGTGCAATCACCTTCGGCGACACCCCAATAGGACGCTCAATCGGCGTAAATCTCGAAGTAAGAGAGGCACTGCGGGCGCTCGAAGGCAACGTCGAGCAGAACCCCTTCACCCAGAAGAGCCTTACGATGGCAGGCATTGCCTTTGAGATGGCAGGCCGCGTCGAGAGAGGCGAGGGCTATAAGTTCGCCGAAGAAATCCTGAAGAGCGGAAAGGCGCTTGCCAAGATGAAAGAGATAATAGCTATTCAGGGCGGCAACCCGAATGTGACCTCTGAGGACATTCAGCCCGGCAGATATTCGTTCAATGTGAACGCAAAAGAGAGCGGATACATCGTCGGAATCAAGAACCGTGCGCTGATTACGATTGCCAGAACCGCGGGTGCGCCTGCCGACAAAGGTGCGGGCATATACATCCACAAACTCCTCGGCGAGAGAGTAGAGAAGGGCGAGACAATCTATACAATCTATGCCGATAAAGAATGGCGTCTGGGAAAAGCCCTTGCCGAGGCAAGAAAATACATGCCCGTCGCCGTTGAGGGAATGCTCCTTGAGAGAATAAACTCCCTCAACTGACTTTTTTCGGATTCTGCTTCTCAGGATTTTTGACCTTCCCGAAATCGGGCCTTCTAACTCTCAGGTTTTTGTTTTTCAGCTTTAAGGATTGCCCCGTCAGTATTCTATCTCGTTGACCTTGCTGTTGAAAATCGTTCTCCTTACTCCCTCGACATCGTAGGGACGATCCACAATCTCGTTCCAGACCTCGATATTCTTCTGATAATACTCGAAATATTTGTTATATTCGTCAACGCGGTTCTTATACCTCTGATATGCCGTGTCGTATTCGAGTTGCGTCGAGTAATACTGCTTGTAATTTATCAGTTTGTATTTTTGGTCTTCAAGCTCGTCATACCAGCTGTCCAGCGTCCTCTTGAAGAAATCTATCCTCTTTTCAATCTTCTTTTTGCTGTCGACGATGTATGCGACGTAGTTATACTTGGTATAGGGCATTCCGCCGTCCGAGAGCGGGATTACCAGAACGTCGGTATTTGCGAAGGCATCCGGGTAAAGTCCGATGTAATACGGCGTCGTCGACTCGATATAGAGATATCTCCTGCCGTCATCCGAGGGGTATGTCGTGAAACTGACATCGCCCTGCGGGACAATCTTGATTCCGCAGACGGCGTGACCGAGCTTTGGGAAGAGCAGAAGCGCGGTGTCATAGCCGCTCTTCTCCAGAAGACCCATGAGGAGCATGCTTTTCTCATCGCAATCGCCCATGCCGTCATAGATGACTTCGACGGGGAAGCGCGTATTGCCTTCGGGCGAGTTATAGGGTATCTGCTGGACGAAGGTGACCAGATACTCGAGATATTCCTCGTCGCTCAGACGTTCCGTAATCTTGATGTATCGGAGTTCTTTGATGAGAGCGTCGAAGAAATCGCTGTTTGCCATGCCGTCAAAGTATGATCTGTAGAACTTATACTGGACTTCGGGCGACTGCTTGGCAATCTTTTTGCCGAGGCTCTTGTCGGCATTGCGAGCGCCTTTAAGCAGGGACATGTCGACATCGACGGCGATTGTAAAGATTTTATTCTCGAATTTCGTGTTGAAAGTCCTGCGCACGCTCTGTCCCTGATAAGCGGCGTCGGGGACAAGGACGGGGTAGATTTTTGTATCCGCATCCGATATTTTGGTATCTCCCGCATATGCGCCGCTGCCCTCCGACTCCGCACCCGTTCCCGTCGCACCCGCACCCGAAGATTGCGGATTGTCCGCGGTATTG
>JAFZMT010000062.1 GCA_017553245.1 Methanomicrobium sp. | reverse complement strand
TTGTAATCGTGGGCTATCTCCTTGTCGGTTTCGGACTCAATGTCTGGATTACCCTCATAATCGAGATGGCGATTCTCGTGGGCATTCTGATGCTCTTCGGCAAGAAAGTGCCGACATGGGATCCCGAAAAAGAGAAACTTACGGAATAATCCACGGATTATTTAATCCCCGGATTATTCAAAATATTTTTTTTGTATTTTTACGGTGCTTTTCGCCGTTTTGTGCCGTTTAACGCTTTGTCGTCATGATCCTGTCATGACGGTTTCATGTTGCAGCATTGCTTAACGGCTGTATCCTTCTTTGACACCTTTCAAACTTTTAAAATACTTAACAGTAGATATTTTCACTATAAGATACAATATATCAGAAAAGGGAGAAGTAACAATGTGCATAGCAATTCCGGCGGAAGTGCTGGAGATAAAGGATGACAATATTGCTCTCGTTGATTACGGAGATTTGCAGCAGGAAGTCAGAATAGACCTCGTGGATGTCAAGGTCGGCGAATACGTCCTCGTCCACGTGGGCTTTGCAATACAGAAATTATCCCGTGAGGAAGGACTCCAGACGCGTCAGGTATTCAAGGACGTTTACGCGGCTATGGAGGAGTGATGCACGAGTATTCAATCGCATACGACATATTTATGACCGCAAAGAAAGCGGCGGAAGACAACCTTGCCACTCAGGTAAAGAAGGTCTGCGTGGGATTCGGCGAGATGACTCTTATAAATCCCGAGCAGGTCGCTTTCTTATTCGAGACCATGTGCGAGGATGACCCGATTTTTAAAGGCTGCAAGCTCGAATCCTCGACCGTCCCCGTAAAATCGACCTGCAAATGCGGCTACGAAGGAACCGAGAGGTTTGTCTGCCCCAACTGCGGCGCAATGCCCGAGATTGTCGAGGGACGCGAGGTCATGGTCACGAATATCGAGATTGAAGTCGATGAATGATTGAAATCGACGAATAACGGCATCGGCATTCTCCGATGACGAAAAAGATGCAATCGGAATATATACCGGCAATCAGATAACGGCAATAAAATAACCGTGAAATATCGGATGAATAAATAACGGATGATAATTAACCGATGAATAAACAGCGGATGGTTTTATGAAAGATACTCAGGTAAACATGATGCACGGAGCGGGAGGGGCTGTTTTTGCGGAACTTCTCGGAAAGACGCTTACGAAATACACGCATAACAACGCCGGCGGAATCGGACTCGAATCCCTCGACGACGGCGCGGTAATCCCGATTAACGGACAGAACATCGTTCTTACGACCGACTCGCACATTGTCCGCCCCATGTTCTTCCCCGGCGGCGACATCGGTCGCGTAAGCGTTTGCGGAACGGCAAACGACCTCGCCATGATGGGCGCAAGACCGATTGCGCTTACGTGTGCGATGGTAATCGAAGAGGGCTTTGACATCGCGACTCTCGAAAAGATTGTGGCATCTATGGATGCGGCGCTCGGGGAGTGCGGAGCGGCGGTCGTCACCGGCGATACCAAGGTTGTCGCAAAGGGGGAGCTTGACGGCATTGTCATCAATACCGCGGGAATCGGCGTCGTCGATAAGCCCGTCCGCGACTGCGGTCTTCAGGTCGGCGACGTCATCATTGTCAGCGGCACGATAGGCGACCACGGTCTGTGCATCCTCACCACACGCGAGGGCTTTGACCTCGGCGAACAGATTGTCTCGGATGTGGCGCCGACGTGGAGCCTTGTAAAGGCGGCGATGGATGCCGGCGAGGTCCACGCGATGAAAGACCCCACCCGCGGCGGATTTTCCAACGCCATCAACGAGATGGCGGAGAAGGCGGGCGTTCAGGTCAGAATCTCCGAAGAGGCTCTCCCCATAAGGAAGAGCGTGAGGAGCGCCTCCGAACTTCTGGGAATCAACCCGCTCGATGTCGCAAACGAGGGCAAGGTCGTCATGGGCGTAAAGGCTGAGGATGCCGAAAAGATTCTTGCGGCGATAAAAGCGACAAAATACGGCAAAGACGCGGCAATCGTCGGAAGAGTCGTCGAGGGCAAATCCGTTATCATGGAGACAGCCATCGGCGGCGAGAGATTCATTGAGCCCCCCGTCGGCGACCCCGTCCCGAGAGTCTGTTAATCCCGGGATTCCGTTAAATCTCTTTTTTTACTATCCCGAACTCTTCGGGATCCCCCGTGCCTGTTTGAGATCCGATTCCCTATTTATATTCCCTTTTTATATTCCATTTTTATATTCCCTTTTTATGAGTGTCATGCAACTGACTTTGCTTAAATGCAACACCTTTTTTAAAATAGAGATAAAGTATATATTAAGGAAAAGGATGGTGTTGTTATTACAGTAATTACATTTGCGCATCACAAGGGAGGTACGGGTAAGACCACTTCCTGTCTGAGTATCGCGGGCTGCCTCCAAAAGAAAGGCGAAAGCGTTCTGGTTATCGACTGCGATCCGCAGGCAAACGCTACATCGGGACTCGGAATCAATCCCGATTCGCAGGAAAAGAACATCTACGACGTCTTCATGAACGTCTTCGAAGGCTTCCCCGACGTCTCCTTAAAAGACATAATAACAAAAACACCGTCCGGAATCGATTTGGCGCCATCCTCTCTCGATCTGGTCGGAGTCGAACCCTACCTTTACAGCATAAACGAACGCGCATCGCTGCTTAAAAACGCTGTCAAACCTGTTCTTTCGGAGTATAAGTATATACTCATCGACACGCCGCCCAGCATGGGGCAGTTTGTGATAAACGGCATTGTCGCGGCTGACAGAATCGTCCTTACGCTGGATTCGAGTGTCTTCGCGAAGAACGGCATTGAGAGCTTAAACTGCATCTTTTCCGATATCAAAGAGAATACCGGGCGCAGCAAGTCCGCGGACATGGCGATTCTTACCCGCGCAGGCGCACTCTGCGAGAGAAAGACTCCCATGGAGGAGATGAGACTCGCATTCTGGCACATGATCTCGGGAAAGGGCACGGACGACGACGAAAAAGCGCGGCAGAACAGTCTCGAAGAGGAGATAAAAACCAAAATTAAGGAGGTTCACACCGTTCCCTACGATTCCGAGGTTTATCGTGCGCAGACCGAGGGAATGCCGCTTGCATACATCTCCCCCGAGAGTCCGGCGGCGGTAAAATACAATGAAATATCCGAGATAATAGCGAGGTGGAAGTAATGACCGAAGAGATGCGTCCGCAGAGACCCGGGCGAAAAGCCCTGTTTACAGGTGCACAGACAAAACAACCGAGTACTACCGTAGTACAGGACTCGTCGTTTGCTTTCGTTCTGCACTGCACGGGAGTTGTTGAGGAGTTCATAGCCGGCAACAGGTCGGTCAGAGTCGACGAGGATCAGGGCGACGAGAAGTCAAAGGCGTGCGCCGTCCGCCTAAATCAGCTCTTATCCTCGCTGGAATCGCAGAGTGAGGCGGCAGCCGCGGGCGCAGGCGCAGGCTCAGAAGGCGCGGATTCGGGTGCCGAGAGCGTGGAGGAACTTCGAAACTACGAGAACGAAGTTAACAGGCTCAACGAGAGCATTGAAAGCCTCAAATCCGAGCTTAACGCCGCCAACGAGGATGCCTCAAAGAAACAGTCGCTCCTCGAGGAGATTTCCCGCGAAAAGGAGAAACTCCTTGTCGATATCCGCGAATTAAGGATTGCCAAGGAAGCGGCGGAGGCGGCAAGGGATGTAAGTGCGGCAAAGGCAGCCGATGCCGCAAATGCCGCCAATGCCGCGGAAGAAGCTGCAAAAGCGGCTGCAAAAGCGCAGGACAGGGGCGCCGAAGAAGAGCTCAAACGCCGCATTGAAGAACTTGAGGCTGAGTATAAGTCAAAGATTGACTCGCTCACCTCCGAAGGTCAGACTCTCAAAGCCGCGGCTGACTCCGAGAAAGCCAAAGCCGAGTCCCTCGAATCCGAGATTGCGTCGCTTAAATCAAAGATATCGGAACGCGAGAGCGAGAACGAGTCTCTGAAATCGGAAATCTCGGATCGCAACTCCAAATACGAGTCATTAAAATCCGTGATCTCCGAGTGCGAGAGCGAGAATGAGCACTTAAAATCGGAGATATCGGAACGCAGGAGCGAGAACGAATCCCTCAAATCGGAGATATCGCTGCGCGACTCCGAGAACGAGTCCTTGAAATCGGCATTATCCCTTAAGGATTCCGAGATAGAATCCCGTAACTCCGAGATATCGCGTCTCGAATCCGAAGTCGGTTCGCAGAAGTCCGAGATATCCCGCCTCGAGTCCGAGGTCGGCTCACACAAATCCGAGATATCGCGCCTCGAATCCGCGATTGACAACAATAACTCGATGAACTCTCATCACGAATCCGAGATTGAGTCGCTTAACACCGCAATCTCAAGCCTCGAATCCGAGATAGAGTCAAAGAACTCGAAGGTCTTAAGCCTTGAGTCCGAGATCTCGGATAAGAACGCGACCGTTGAGGAACTGACGCGGAAATGCGAGGAATCCTCGGAGAGATACAATGCAAGCCTCGCCGAGATCGAAAAGCTGAAGTCCGAGCTTCAGGACGCCGAAGAGAAGTCACGCGAATCCTTAAAGGTCTCGATGGAGAATGTTGCGGCTGAAAAGGAGGAAAAAGAAGCTCTTCTCTCCGAAATCAGCGCACTCAAATCCGAGAACGAGAGCCGGAAGAGCAGCGACGAAGAACTGAGACTGGAAGTGTCGCGCCTCACAGCCGAGCATACCAGGCTTTTGGACAAAAAGTCAAAGATTGCGGCAAGACACGCCGATGCCGACAGGCGCATAATGGAGCTTACCGAGTCCAACGGCAGGCTCACCGCCGAGTTGAAGACCAGAGAGAAGGCATCCGCGGAGTCGGAAAGGAAACTTTCGGAGTCGGCTGTTCTTACAAAACAGTTCAGGGATGAAATTGCCGCACTTAAAGCCCGCCTTTCCGCGCCTTCAGAGGACTTAAAGAAGCTGAATGCGAAGATTGAGCAGGTCGAGAACTTAAAGAAGCGCTCCGAGACCATAGTTCAGGAAAACCCCATGCCCATGCTCCTGCTCAACACGGCGCTTATGATAACGGTAACCAACAAGGCATTCGAGAAGCTGAGCGGCATGAGCTTTGCCGATATCGTCAAACTGAATTTCAACGATTTCAATGTCATCGAGAGAAAAGGCGACAAAATTACCGCCGCTTTCGAGACAAGGGCGAGGGGCACGGCACTTGTCAGAATCAACTTCCCCTCCGGCGAGCGTTATCTCCGCGAGTATGCCATCCCGATTGCCGACACATACGGCACCGTAAAGAACATTCTTATTGTCTATAACGATATCACGAAGGAGACCGAAGAGGCTGCGGATATCCAGAAGAAGATAAAGCAGATCGACGCCTTAAAGAAGCGTTCCGAGACAATCGTGCAGGAAAACCCGATGCCCATTCTGCTTCTCGATAAGAATATGCGCATAATCGTGACGAACAAGGCGTTCTGCACGATGTCGGGAATTGACAACAATCACCTTCAGGATATCAGAATCGGCAGTTTCAATGTCATCGAGAGGAAAGGCGACGACATTGCCGATGTCCTCAAATCGAGACACCGCACCTATTCCGAGGTCAAGATCAGGTTCTCGGGAACCGATCACATCTTACAGGAATACGCCATCCCGATTCTCGGAGCGGATCACGAGGTCTCGAATATCCTCATCGTCTATAACGAGATTACGAAACTGCGCAGTAACGAGGACGATATCCGCAACCTGATTGCGTCGGCAAAACAGGAATCCGCATATCTTGAGGAGAGTGCAAAGCTCATCACCGATAAAATGATCGGGCTTTCCAACGGCGACCTCATCTCTCATGCCGAGATTCAGAAGGACGATCCGCTGGCGACGCTCAAGGAGAACTTCAACAGGTCGGTCGACTCGTTCAGAGGTGTCATTAACGGCATCGGCGACAAGACCTCGCGTATCGAGGAGACCGCCGAGAGTCTGCGCAGGAACAACGACGATATCATAGCCGCGACGGAAAAACTCGCCACAAATGCCTGCGATTCCTCCGACAACATGCACAACCTCGATAACCAGTTCACGAGCATAAGCATGGGCGTTGCCGACCTGTCGGCATCCATCGAGGAGATATCGGGAACGGCGCAGGAAGTCATGAAGAAGACTCAGTTTGCGACCGAGGAAGGCAAACAGGCGGCGGTAATCGGTAAAGAGGCTTACGAGAAGCTTCAGGCGGCAGGCTAAATATCCAAGAGGAGCGTCGATGAAATCAACTCGCTCAATGCCGAGATGCTCAAGATTAACGACATTGTAAAGCTCATAAGCGGCATTGCCGAGC
>JAFZMT010000061.1 GCA_017553245.1 Methanomicrobium sp. | reverse complement strand
GATATTGTTAAATTTGATATTGTTAAATTTGATATTGTTAAATTTGATATTGTTAAATTTGATATTGTTAAATTTGATATTGTTAAATTTGATATTGTTAAATTTGATATAGTTATATTGGATACAGGCAGGTTTTGGTACGGACGGATTTCCGGTATTATGACAAATTTCTGGAGGGTTTTTCATTAGTTTTGGAATAAGCAATGTATACGGGGCTATTGCGGATCTTGTCAACAGATCTCCCAAGGCGGTTCTTGCCGTCATGGTGGTTTTTCTGTGTGTCAGCGGAATATTGATCTCCAATCTGCAGATGGCCGACAATTCGGAGCAGTCTATCGATAAGTCGTCCCCCGAAGGAATGCGTTACGACCAGTACAATAATGTGTTCGTAAAGGATTCTTTTGTGCTCCTGATTCAGACCTCGGATATCTACGATACGAAATTCCTTCAGGCACTGCTCATGCTTGAGGAGGAGGCAAAGCGTCTGGACTATGTCTCGGGAACAATCTCGGTTGCGGATATTCTCAAGAATGCCAACGGCGGCGTTCTGCCTCAGAATCGTGCGGATATCGAGAGGGCGGTGAGTTCGGTTCCCAAAGAGAGTTTAAATTCCATAATGCCCGATTCTCAGACAACCCTTGCCTATATCGAGATAGAACGCGGTATCTCCACCGATGTTACGCAGGATCTTGTGCCCAGTGTTGAGTCCCTTGTCGCGAATGCCGAGTTTCCGCCCGGCGTCTCGATTGAGATTACCGGCAATACTCCGTTTAACGTGCAGCTTATGGATGTAATGATCGAGAATGCGGTCATGCTCATCGGCGCCGCATTCCTGTTTATGGGTATTGTTCTGTGCATTCTCTTCTCGAACATGAGACACTGGTTCCTGCCGATTGTTCTGCTGATGTTCGGTCTTATCTATACCTTTGCGGTTATGAGTCTTCTCGGTATAAAGATGGGTAACGGCGCCATTGCGGCTTTCCCGATTCTTCTGGGTCTGGGTATAGATTATGCGGTTCAGTTCCATGCACGTTTCGATGAGGAGATGCGCAAAGGGCATTCGATTGAGGAGGCAAATAAGATTACTCTCTCGAATACCGGTCCTGCCGTGCTTTATGCGATGCTTGCGACCCTGATGGGATTCTTTGCGATGTTCATTTCGCCGGTTCCGATGATCATATGCTTTGCGCAGGTGGCAATCATAGGCGTCAGCTGCTGTTATGTCTCCTCACTCTTCGGTTTTCCGGCTCTGGTCTCAATCTTGAAGTATACTCCGAAGGAGGAGAGCGAGATGCCGCCCAACGTTATTCTTCAGGAGAAGTATACTCATCTTCTCGAGGGTATTGTGCCGAAGGTGATAAAGGGGTCATTTTTGATCCTTGTTGTCGCACTTGTCATCGCCTTTTCGGGTATACATATCGATCCGTCGATTCCGATTGATACGGATGATTCTTCGATGGCGCCGACGGGACTTCCCGCCAAGACGACTCTGGATAAGGTTCAGGAAGCCTGCGGTTCGCTTACGGCGTTTCCTCTGTATGTACGCGGCGATTCCCTGCGTTCGCTTGAGTCGGTAAAGTGGATGGATAATTTCGGGACGCATATGATGGATATACACGGCGAGTTTACGGGCGTTACAAGCCCGGCTACGCTTGTGAAGGAGCAGAACGGCGGCGAGATGCCAATGGATCAGGCGACGCTGAATACAGCGTTCGACAAAGTCCCGAAGGATTCGCTCGACGGTGTTCTTTCCGGCGATAACGAGGCTATTATCTCGTTTTCGACGATTACTCTGAGTTTCCCCGAGCAGGACGAACTGAAGACCGATGTTGTTAACGATCTCGTCTGGTCGGAGATGCCCGCCGGCATTGAGGTCTATCCGACAGGCGATTTCGATATGTATACGAGTCTTATGCACAATATCGCGGATACGAAGGATACGATGACCTATCTGGGATTTGTGCTCATTTTCGTCTTCCTTGCGCTCGCATACAGGAAGAAGGAGTCGGTTACGCCGCTGGTTCCGATTGTCTGCGTCGTCGGCTGGAATGCGGTCGTGATGGTGCTTATCGGTATGCACTATAATGTTATCAGCGCATGTCTGGGTTCGATGACGATAGGAGTTTCGGCGGAGTATACGATTCTTGTCATGGAGAGGTATCTTGAGGAGAAGAAGCGGTGCAGTAACCCCGAAGAGTCCATCAAGCATTCGGTCAAGAAGGTCGGAGCCGCCGTTACGGTCTCTGGTCTTGTGACGGCGGGCGGTTTCTCGGCGCTTATGCTCTCGGCATTCCCGATTATCTCGGATTTCGGTCTGCCGACGGTTATCTGCGTTATTTTCTCGCTTGTGGGCGCGATTGTGATTATGCCCGCAACCCTTTCGATAGTCGGCAAGCTTGACAAAAAGGTTGAAGAGCGGAAAGCGGCGGCATGATGCCCCGATGTCCGATT
>JAFZMT010000005.1 GCA_017553245.1 Methanomicrobium sp. | reverse complement strand
GCTCTGATGCATACGGTTTTCTTGCGCAGTCGGATATCTATCTCGGCAGGACATACCTGCGGCAGTATTACACCCTCTGGAAGTATGCCACGGCACTCATGATCATAGGCACCGCCTCAGCCGCCGGCGGTCGTGGCGTTACCGGCAGTATAATGCCGCCTGCGCGCTGGGCAAAGATGGCGGGCGCAAAGAAGAAGAAACTCATACGCCAGAGTGTTCTTATCAAAGCGGCGTTTGCCTACCACATGCCGGAGAACACCCTGCGCGACGAGTATTTCAAGGCTTTCGGCATGATTGCGGACAAAGACCCGCTTTCGCTTGCCAAGGAACTCTCACTCGATGCCGATGAACTCAACTATATCCTTGAGGATAAAGCACGCACGACCGCGGTCATGAACGAGATAAAGCGGGAAGCAAAGGAGCTTGAGAAGAAGGAGAAGGCGGCGCAGAAAGCCGCGGAGAAGGCTAAGAAATCGGAAAAGTCCGTGCGCACCATAGACATAACGAAGGCGGTCGCGGACGCAGGTGAAAACCCGCCTGAGAAAACATCCCACGGGAAAGCCTCAGAGACCGCGAAAGCGGCAAAGACGGATAAGACAGAAAAGACTGATTCAAAAGAGTTTTTTGAGTCAACCGAGCCGGCAGAGTCAAAAGAGATAAATGGTTCCGCAGAGCCAAAAGAGCCTACAGAGTCAAAATCCGCGGAGAAGAAGCCGTCGGAGACGCAGTCAACCCTGTTCTCGTTCTGACTTCCGTCCCGTTTTTATTCCTGTTTATTTCTCCGTATTGCCGATTTTCAGTTCCGATGATACTGCACGATTATGCCGTTTTTATTGCAACGCCATTTTATCGTTTTTTATTGTAGCGGTGAAGTATGACATTTCCGGTATCGATTATCTCTCCGCCCGTGCCGTAGATCTCACAGCCGAGATGATAGACAATAAGTTCGCAGTTGACCGCCTTTGCTATCGCTATCAGCGAAGGCACCATCTCAATGCCGGGGCGGATTGAGTATATCAGATCCGCACCCTTATAGAACTCAAGGTCCGGTTCGAATATGTCGTCTGATTGAAATATGATGCCGGATGCCTCCTCTATCGGCAGGTTTGCGCGGATATCCGCGGCTCTGACCGAAAAGCCGTCGCCGGAGAGTTTTTCCGCGCAAAGTGTGTTGCTGCCGATGCCAATCTCGACAAACTTCGTGTTTTTCGGGTAATCCTTCAGGTAGTTGTATATGGACTCTTCAATACCCTTATGACAATTCATTACCTAATTACTTTCAGATGAGTGTCCTTATTTTTTGGGATAATGATATGGATTTAGGTCTTCAGCAGCCGATAGTCCGAATGATCTCGGATATAATCGAGATGCCGGTATATGCCGAGGATAATCCCATGATGCTTAGAGGTTTTGACAGATCGCGCAACCAGAATGACGCAAGCCGCATCTTAGGGGATATGCAGGATATCTATACACGCCGCGCGGGATGTCAGGATTCAATCCTTATTGTGACCGGCAAAGACCTTTATATTCGCGGTCGCGACTTTGTATTCGGACTTGCAAGACCGGGTGTCAATGTCTCGATAGTATCCGCGGCACGCCTGAAGAACAGCTGGTACGGAAGGCCCGACCGCGATGAAGACCTTATGGACAGAATCGTAAAAGAGGGCACGCACGAGTTGTGCCACTGCATGGGGCTTGATCATTGCGATAATCCCGAATGCATCATGTATTACCCGCAGACTCTGGATGAGCTTGACAGAAAGCGAAAGATGCTCTGCCCCGAATGTCGCGAAAGTCTGAATATCTACAGATTCTCCGAGTGAGCCACTTTATTTATATTTTTAACAAAAATCCTTTTTCATGGTATTGCAAGGGGTATTGCAGGATATTCCTTTCATGCGACCGTTTTTCCTGTTACGATTATAATTTATAACTGTAGAACAAATAAAAAATCAATCAGTAAATTTGGGTTTTACGAGATGAGTTCACACCGTTCCGATATACTTGCTCTTCTGGTCGCAGTCGGCGTCGTCATTATCATGGCAACAGTCGTAAAGCCCATTATCTCCGGCGACAGCATTCTGCCCGCGGGTAACGATCAGCCCGTGCCGACAACGGGTGCCACCCCCGAGCAGACACAGGCAGCCGTATCCGATATGACCAAGGTTGAGATCAAGGACTATTCCTCGTATGTTACACCAAAATCGGAGCAGAAAGCCGCAGTCGGCAGGTATGTGGGTGCCGCAATGGACTATTATCAGCCGGCAACGCGTGAGTATGCCGCACGACACATCTCCAAGGAGAATGCGGGCGAGTTCAATATCGGGCAGGCATGCGATCTCTGGGATCAGGCACGCACGGAGTGGACTTATGAGGCGGACCCCAAGGGACTTACGGACATAACCTCGTCAAGCGCCCTCATAAACCGCGGTATGAGGGGCGACAATGCCGATTTCTCGGTATTTGTGGCATCTCTTATCAAGTCGGTCGGCGGACAGGCACGCGTCAAGACCGATCAGACAATGAATTCCGGTTCCGTGGTTTACCCCGAGTTCTATCTCGGAAACAGTGCCGACATGACAAAGACGGTCATCGACCCGCAGAAGCTTTCCGCGCTCAAATCACAGTTCTCGTTTGCGTTCACAAACGACCCCTACGGCAGAAACATATTCAGATATGAATCGGGAGAAATCTGCTCGGGCGACAGCTGCTGGTTCTATGTAAGACCTTTCGAGCAGATTTTGAGCGAACCCGAGAAATATGCGAATCTGTGTTACCGGTATCCCGAACTTATCGACTATCTTATGATGTATCCCGAGACCAATGTGATAGAATTTCAGGTTCTCTATATCAGATACAGATACGGAAACTATCACCCCTATTCAGCCACGACGTCGCCGCTGCGCAGTGTGATCTACACCTCGGAGTTTGAGAGCAACGGCGATAAGACCTACTGGATGGGAATGGGATACTCCAACAGATTCCCCGGAGATTCAAAAGAGACCGAATCGGGCTATGCAACGGCATTCTATTCGGACGGCTCATACAAAGATATGAAGTTCAATGTCTGTTCTTTCTGAAGGTATGATGTCCTAAAGTTATCGTCAGATATCGACGTCATAATATCCGCGTCGGAATATCTCAATCAATGCCAAACTTTGTTTGTTTCATAAATTATATATCTGCATAAATACGACTTACTTTCAATATGAATCGGGATTTCGGCAGAGCAAAGTATTTCCTTATAGCGACAGCTCTGATCTTTTTTGCGGTTGTCGTATTCGCAATGCCTGCGGTTGCCGAAGAATACGTCTCAAGCCCGCAGATCCCGTCCGAATTAACCGATAAATCGGATACATATCAGGTGAAGTTTGCCTCGGAGATAAGCACTGCGGTTGAGGAAGATAACCCCGTAATCCGCAATTATGCCCGCATGCGTGTGGATGTAATGAATTCCGGTCCGAATTATACGGTTGCCAAGGCATGCGACATGTACGACTACGTCAATCTGAGATGGCAGATTCTGAGTGAACCGAGGGGTCCGTTTCATGTTGCGTCCGCTACCGAGACCATACGTTCGGGACTGAGGGGTTCGGGCGATGACTACTCCGCATTCCTTTCATCCCTTATCGGCTCGCTCGACGGCAATACGCGAATAATCATCTCGATAAGTCCCGACTATGAATACCATATATTCCCCGAGGTCTTCATAGGCAGCGGCGAAGACGAGGTCATGGATAATCTGAGATATGTCGCGGGACGCTACGGCTGCGATAAGGTCTGGTACACGAAAGATACGACCGGCGGCGTCAACGCATACTGGCTTAATCTCGACTGGGTAGTCGACGGAATGCATACCGCCGATTACTACAGATACGGAAACAGTCTCTTTGAGATAAACACGTATCATCCCGGACGCTCCTACATTTCGACGGGAACGGTAACGATTGTCTACCCCGACGGAAAGTGGAAGGATACCACACTCAAGCACGGATACTATCAGAAGGTCAAGGGAGTAGAAAAACTGTATGAGTGAGAAGCATAATCCGCGGAATATGTGTAATAAGCGGAATGAGCTGAATAAGCGGAATGTGCGGATTAAATCCCTTTGCCTGCCCGCACTGATACTTCTCTGCCTTCTGTCGTTTGCTCTGGCTGCCGGATGCAGCGAGTCGAATGAGGATCTCTGTTTTTCGACGGAATATACCGTGGATACTCTTGAAAAACGCGGGGATGCGAGTCTCTCATCCGTAAATTTCAACAAATATGATGACTTTTTCAGCATCGAGGAGTCAAAGAACGCAAAGGAGCAGTATGAGAATGCGCTCATAGTGCTGAGTTCGAATCCGACGACGGCGTCCTGCATGGGCAATGACGCGTATAAGGTTCGCATTATGGAACTGAACGTAAAATACGGTTTCCTCGACTTATTCCTGCGCTACGTGAATACGGATAAGAAGATATCAAACATGATATTCCAGGATTTCCCCGAGTTTCAGACGACACTCAATACGGTAATCAAGGACTACGAAGCCATGCGCACCGATGTCAGAAACCTTCAGGTTGCCGCGGAAAGCATTGATCAGAGCAAAATTCCGCAAAATTCCGAGTCGGCATTCACCACGGTAAAAACTCAGCTGGATGCTCTCTTAAAGGAAATTGACTCCAGACTGTCGCTTCTGTATTCCTACAGATAAAAATACTATTAAGATAAGAAATATCGGAGAATCTCTTAATTTTACAATTTATATCTCAGCAGAGCGGCAATGCCGCCCAGCGCCGAGAGCTGTTTTCCGGGTTCGAACTCTACGGAAAGGACCACAACGTCGGCACGCATCTTCTCCGCATCTTCGAGAAGCTGAGCAATCTCATGCCTTCGTATCATGTCATCGCAGACCATTACGGTCTCTGCGGCGCCGAATGCAACGGCATTTTTGACCTCTTTGATTCCGTAGGCGGCGTTGCCGTCCGCGGCTATGCGTCTTATCAGTTCGTCGACGGCAAGAACTTCGCGTTTAAGCTGTAAATCCTGCGTGATTTTGTCGAGGATGCCCTGACCTATGACCTCGGAGACCGCGCCTCTTCCTATGCGGCGTGTGTCGCAGATAACGGAGCGCGCCGCCAGATCGCGGTCTTTTGTCTTAAGGTATGTCATGAAGTCCTCTTTTACGAACCCCGGACCTGCTATGACGATTTCGGCTGTCGTCTGCGCGAGCGTCTCAAGAATTTCTTCAAAGAATGCCTTCTTTGTATTCAGACCTTCGCGTTTGCCGCTTCCGGCAATAATCGACCTTACGAACTCGGGACCGAACTGCCTGATTCTGTATATTTCGCATTCGCCCTCCTCGATGGCGGCAACGTGAATAGTCCCCGCCGTTGACGCTTTTATCGCCCTGTCAAGGCGTTCGAGGTCTATCGCCGACCAGTAACGTATTATCGATATTTCATGCCCCGCTTCAAGGTTTATGGTGTGATAAAAGCCCATGTCGGGACCGTATTCGATAACCCCCGAGACACGAAGGCGGTTGGCGTTGT
>JAFZMT010000060.1 GCA_017553245.1 Methanomicrobium sp. | reverse complement strand
TTTGGCAACATAAGTTACAGGCAACCCGCAATCCTGCACCCGATAACGATGCATACAACATAACGATGCATATAACACAATCATCAATATCCCCCGCTACAAACATATTGCAATCAGAAATCAGGTAATATCCATGAAATTAGCGGTAACATTCAGCGACGGAGAAGTCTTCCAGCACTTCGGACAGACCCGGGAATTTAAAATCTATGAGATAAACGGCGGCAAAATCGTATCATCCGCGGTAAAAGACACGGGGGGAAGAGGTCACGGCGACATAGTAAACTTCCTCAAAGAAGAAAGCATTGACGCCCTAATCTGCGGCGGTCTCGGAAACGGCGCCAAAAATCTGATTGAGGCAAACGGAATTAAGCTCTGCAGCGGAATTACGGGCAGTGCCGACAAAGCCGCCGAAGATTTTGCCGCAGGCAGACTCTCGGGATGCTCTGAGGCAAACTGCAAAGAGCATGAAGACGGTCACAACTGCTCATGCGGATGCCACTAATCGCTTCTAATCAATAATCTCTTTTTATTATTTTTATGCAAAATTTGCAAAAAGAAGGTATTCTTAAGTATTTGGAATATTAATTCGGATTACGGGTTTATTCGCGTAAATACTTCGCAAGAAGCGGCAGGAATGCGCCGGCATCGCTTACAACGCCGATTGCCTGCGAAGAACCGCGGTCATTGAGCTTTGTAACTGAAGCGGGGTTGATATCCACGCAGATGGTCTTGACATAGGAAGGCAGGCAGTTGCCGACCGCAATCGAGTGCAGAAGCGTGCCTATCATAATGACCATATCAACGCCGTGCAGGTGTTTTCGCATGGTATCCTGCGCAACCATGGTGTCGGTAATTACATCCGGCAACGGTCCGTCGTCGCGGATTGAGCCTGCAAGAACAAACGGGACATTGTTTTTGACGCATTCATACATAATGCCTTTCTTAATAAGCCCGCATTCGACCGCGTTTTTGATTGAGCCTGCCCGAATTACCTCGCTTATGGTCGAAATGTGGTGCCTGTGACCGCCGACCGCAAGCGTGCCGGTATCGAGGTTCATTCCCAGCGACGTTCCGTAAAGGTTGTATTCGATATCGTGCGTCGCAAGGGCGTTGCCGGCGAAAAGAACGTCAATGTATCCGTTTCTTATTATCTCGGCAAGCGAAGGTGCAGCCCTCGTATGAACTATCGCCGGACCGCCGACTATGGCAATCTTTCCGCCACGCGCCTTAATCTCTTTCATCTCAACGGCAATCTTCTTGATAATTGTCTCGCTGGGACGCTCGGACGAGACCGTATTCTGCATGAACTCGAAGACGTTAACCGAACGGGAACGCTCGGGAGGCGTAATCCTTACACCGCGGTCGCCGATGACAATCCTGTCGCCCTTCTTAATCTTTGCAAGCGGAATACAGAATGCCCGTTTCGCTTTTTCGTCGACGACGATATGACAGTCCATCTCGATATTTTCGACCGTAATCCAGTTGTCGTCGTATTTGATGAACGTCGGGTGATGTGTGGTTGAATAGAAGCCGTGAGGTAAAATTCTGTCGCCTTCCGCCGTCTCCAGAGTAACATTCTCGACTTCCGGAACGGAGGCACCGAGGCGGTGAAGTTCACTTAATATATTGTCCAGTTCTCCTTCGCTTTCGGCGCTGATAATCAGCCTCGCATAGCTCGGATCAGTCTTCTGCCTGCCTATGTCAAATTGGGTTACCTCGACATTGCCGCCCATGTCATAGACCTTATCATAAACGCGGGTAATCAGCCCGGAATCTATGATATGACCTTTAAGTTCAATCTCACGTGACGCTTCCATGCCTTATTATATTGCTTCTTTAAACTATATCTTTTGCCGTGAATGTTACAAATACTCAATTTCGTTGAGTTTTTAATGCGGTCCGTCGGATGCCGTCAGACAAGCGGTTCGGGTTCGCTGCCGAGATTCATGGGAAGCCTGTTTCCCTTAATAACGACCTGCATCTTTGTCGTCCGAATCTTTTCAAGGATTATCTCTTTGCCCTTCCCGGTCATGGCAAAGACGGGGACTCCGGTGCCGCCCTGAACCAGCGCCCTGCTTCCCGCAACCTCGCGGATTGACGCCGATGCGCATGCAAATATGAGATCGCAGGTATCCGCAAGCTTTTCGGCATTTTCCCTGCCGTGCCCCGTCGTATGAACGCATAATATGACCGCATCGGGATATGCCGCACGAATCTTTTCGGCATCGGCGACAAGCGCAACCGTCACGGCGACCTTCTTATAACCAAGCTCATATGCCTTGCGGCATCCCGAGAAAGCGTCGAGCCTGCCGTCGGAGAAGACGACATGACCGCCGTTTTCGGTTATCCTTGCAATTACCTCGGGATATGCGGTTGTCTTCACAAGCCCCGATATTTTTCCGCCGATGCCCTGAATCAATGCGGGGTTTGCGGCAATGACCGTTCCGGCACCGTCGCAGGCGAGAACTGCACAGTCGATGATTCCCGCCGCCAGTGCCGAGTTTAAAAGCTCGGAGGCGCCGAAGAGCACAAAGTCATCATCCGAGAGAACTCTGCGCTTTGGCGTGCACATGCCGAAATCGTCGATTCTCTTCTCGATATTCTTTTTTATCTCATCCGCGGTCATTTCCCTGACGGGATACATGAATCGCTTTGCAAGCGGGCATTCTTTGATGACTGCCCGTTCAACCGCGACTACTTTGCCGTTTCTGATTGTTATCCTCGCCCGTCCGACCGCTTCTATTATGTGTTCGTCGATGTTTTCGTTCATCTGTCCGTTCATCTGCTGATTTATCCCTTCGTTCATCTCTTCACCCGTTTTTCCGCATCTTTACTCTTAATAATGCATTTGATAGATTTGAATTACGGTATTAAATAATGCACTTTTTCCGAAAGTTCATTAATTGATACAATTAACATTCTAGAATAAATTCCACGGATCGGATATGGATTGGATAAGGATCGGATAAATAAGAAAGTGAAAGAATAAGAAAGTGAAAGCCCGTGAATAATATAGCCGAAATACTCCGGAATAAATGCCGCATTACACTTGACGGCGCCGCATGTGCCCCATCTGCCTCAAAGACAGCGTCACGCTACTTTGAGATAGATATTCTCCGCGGGATTGCCGTTATAATAATGATTCTGTTTCATTTTCTCTTTGATCTGAATTATTTCGCGATAATGCCGGTTAACACCGCCACCGGCTTTTTGAGAATTCTCGGCTATGCAACCGCAATAACCTTCGTTGCCGTCGCGGGAATTTCGGCTTACATCAGCAATGAGCGTGCAAAACAGCGGCTTACACCCGACAAATGCCTGTATAAGTCGCTGAAACGCGGTTTTTTCATATTCATGCTCGGCGTCGGAATTTCGATTGTCACATTTCTAGTCATCGACGACGGGTGGATAGTCTTCGGCATTCTGCACCTCATCGGTCTTTCGATACTGCTGTCGCCGATATTCATGCGTTTTAAAACCTATAATCTGATTTTCGGCGCCGTTGTCATCGCCGCGGGTCTCTTTATCCGCGAAATTCAGTTCAATATCACTCAGCCGATTCTTTACCCGCTTCTTATTCCTCTCGGGATAACGCCGGAGTCCTTCTATTCCGTCGATTATGAACCCCTGCTCCCGTGGTTCGGGGTATTCCTCATCGGCATCGCAGTCGCTGCTTACCTCTATCCTCAGGGAATGCGCCGCAGCGGCAGGTTCTCGGATATCGCCGGAAAAATCTCTGCCAACACGGGCACCAACGCAGAAAACTCAACATCACGGGCAGGAATCTTTTGCGCTCCCGTTCTCTTTCTCGGTCAGAACTCACTGATTGTCTATCTGATTCACCAGCCCGTTATTATACTTCTTTTGAGTATCTGCGCAAGACACCTGCTTATTTGAGAAAAATAACGGAAATCCGAAGCACAGGATTAGGGGGCATCGCATCCGCAAC
>JAFZMT010000059.1 GCA_017553245.1 Methanomicrobium sp. | reverse complement strand
TCTCTCCGCCCGCAGGTATGCCCGGATATATCGGGGAATCGTCAAGTAAATCCTCACATCCCGCAGACATAGTGAGTATTGCGGCAATAAGGGCGATTGCGACAGTGAGGCGGCGAACGGCGGTCGGGGTTGAGGTCATATTTTAGACTCTGTATGAGTAAGTATCTGTATCGTATCTGTAATAATTGCGTTCCCCGACATGCTTCACTCTCTCAAAAATCGTTCAGTGCAGAGTAAATTCATGCCCTAAAACACCGTCGCCGGAAACGCATCTGAATTTGGCATTTGCAATTGCTGAAATACACGCTCGTCATTTATTGATATTTTCGGCGATAACTTAATCAGATTTTTATCAATTGCAGTCCAACGGATATTACAATAAACGGACATTTACATGGCAAGAATATTACTCGGCAAACTTGTTCTCAGCTGGTGTGACAGATGCCACACTCCCGTTCTCGGAAAGAAGTGTTCCTGCGGCGCCGAAACGAGACCCGTATCGGTAACGCCGCCGGGGGACATCCGCCCGGCGTTCAAGTCGGATATCGATCACATAAACAGCCTCTATGAAGCGCAGTTCGGAGAAAAACTCATTCCCGACGGTCATATAGTAATTCTCAACAAGATACCCGATGCCGACAGGATGGAAGAGGTCATCATGGGAGGTTCGGTCGTCTGCGCATACCGTTACATCCCCGCAGAGAAGAGATGGGAGCTTTTGCCGCGTATTCATGCCTTTGAGTATGCAGAGCCGCGCCGTAAGTATGTTGTCGTCGACGACGGCGCCGTCGAGTCGATTAAGGCGGGCTCAAGCCTGCTCGCACCCGGGCTTGTCGAGATTGAGGACAGTGTGAAAGTCGACGACGAGGTCTTCATCCTCTCAAGCAGCGGCGAATGCATAGGTGTCGGAAGGGCAAGAGTCAGCGCCGAAGACGCAAGGAAGATGACAAACGGCGCCGTAATAAAGACGAGGAAGCCGAAACCGACCGTATTTGTCAAGGGAGAAGCCACATGGGACGATGCAATCCGTTCCAACTCCGTGATTCTTGACAACATGGAGTCCGAATCGATTGCCTTCGTGAAATCCGTGGTCGCCAAAAACCCCGACCTGCCCGTAAATGTCTCGTATTCCGGCGGCAAGGACAGCCTTGCAACCCTTCTCATAGTTCAGAAAGCGCTTGGGAAAACGCCGATTGTCTTCTCGGACACGACGCTTGAGTTCCCCGAGACCTATCAGAACGTTGCCGATGTCGTCACGAAATATGGTTTGGAGATAATCCGAACCGGCGCAGGCGATACATTCTGGGAAGCCTTCGAGGTAGAAGGTCCGCCGGCGGTCGACTGCCGCTGGTGCTGCAGCGTCTGCAAGCTGATGCCGGTAAAGAAGCTCATAGAGGAGAGATGGGGACAATGCCTCTCCTTTATCGGGCAGAGGAAGTACGAGTCGCTTGCGAGGCTCAAGAGTCCGCGTGTCTGGCGCAATCATAAGGTGCAGATTCAGCTATCCGCGGCGCCGATTCAGCACTGGACGGCTCTGCACGTATTCCTCTATCTCTTCAGGGAGAAAGCGCCATATAACGTGCTCTATGAGAGGAGAATCGACAGAATCGGCTGTTTCATGTGCCCGTCAAGCGATCACGCAACCTTTGAGATAATAAAGAGGGACTATCCCGACCTCTGGGAGATGTGGCAGGAGAAGCTCGGATACTGGATGAAGAAGAACAATCTGCCCGAAGAATGGCGGACGAATGCGCAGTGGCGTCAGAGAGGCGGTGAGGATGACACAAGTAGTTATACTTGATTACGGTCTGGGAAATCTCAGAAGCGTAAATAAAGGACTTGAGAAGGCGGGCGCGGACACGGTAATAACCTCGGATCTGGACGTTATGGCAGACGCCGACGGCGTCCTCCTCCCGGGCGTCGGTGCCTTCTCCGAGGGCATGGAGAAGCTTTCGGCGATGAAGAGCGCCCTTTACGATTACGTGAAGGAGCGTCCGATTCTCGGAATATGCCTGGGTATGCAGATGCTCCTTGAGATCGGCGAGGAATACGGAATCCACGAAGGTCTGGGGCTGGTTCCGGGTTCAGTAAAGCGCTTCCCCGACCGCGACGGCTTCAAGATTCCGCATATGGGCTGGAACAACCTGAAAATCGAGAAGAAGGATTCGCCGCTGTTTAAAGGTGTCCCCGACGGCAGTTACGTCTACTTTGTCCATTCCTACTATGCGGAAACAGGCATGGAATATACTCTGACCTCAACGGACTATATCCTGCGTTATGCCTCGGCGATTCAAAACGGCAATGCATACGGAACGCAGTTCCATCCCGAGAAGAGCGGCGCCGTCGGGCTTAAGATCCTTGAGAATTTTATAGATATGCTGTGATTGCGGCAAAAAAAGCTATTTTTTTAATTTTTAAATAATGGTTTGAAGATTTAAGATAATCTCTGCGAACCTGCTTATTACATGTATTTTCTTAACGGAGCAAGTTCGGCGATCATCTTCGGGTTCATCCTTATTATCTCTTTCATCAGCGTCAGCATCGAGAATTCCTTCATGACGAGGTTGCTGACCGAGTTTAAGATTGAATTGAGCTGATCGTCATCGAGTTTGACAAATATCTCTTTAATCTGATAGTTTCTCTCAAGAGTCTTACCCATCTTCGAGGCACGCCATGTCGTATCGTATTTCATGAGCGCCGCCTTTGAGGTATCGCCGTTTCTGATGCATTCCGCCGCGACCTCAGCCGCAAGCTTTCCCGAATACATGGCGTTATAGATACCGCCGCCCGTGATCGGGTCGCTTAAGCGTGCCGCATCGCCGACGAACATCAGACCGTCCTCGACCGTGGACTTGAGGGGCGGGCATATCGAGACGCCGCCGACGATAATCTCCGTAATCTTGCCGTCGGGGAAGTTCTTCTTCACGTATTTGTCGAGGTAATCCTTCGCACGCTTACCGTCTTTGGACTCGTTACCTGCGATTCCGATACCGATGTTTGCCGTCCTGTCGCCTTTGGGGAAAATCCAGATGTAACCGCCCGGGCATGCTTCTCTTCCGACGTAGAATACGTTAATCTCCGGCTCGATATCGATATCCGCCATGAGATACTGTGCGCAGGTCTCAAGCTCGCTCAGCGGCACCGTCGTGTCGACTCCGCAGTAGCGTCCGAACTTGGATTCGACGCCGTCGGCGGCGATGACGACCTTTGCGCGGACATCGTGAACGCTGCCCATGTATTCTATCTTAGCGCCTTTGCAGACGCCGTTTTCCATGATTGCGTCAACGGCACGTGCCTTTACGTAGCATTCCGCGCCCGCCTCGAGTGCCTGCCAGATAAGGTCGCGGTCGAAGACCTTTCGGTTGAGGACGTAACCTACCTCGTTTCCCGCCATTGCCGGGTTGAGATAGAAGGAGTTGCCGTTCGGCGCAACTATCTTGGCGCCTTTAATCTTGGATGCAATCCACTTGGGGTCGAGTTCGGAGAAGAATTCGTTGATGAGTTCCTCGCCGATACCCTCGGCACAGCGCACGGGTGCGCCAATCTGCGGGCGTTTCTCGACGATGCAGACTGAGAGTCCCTTCTCCGCCGCGGTCTTTCCCGCAAGTGCGCCGGCAGGCCCGCCGCCGATGACAAGGACGTCGTATTCGCTCTTCATTCTTTAATTGCCTCCAGCGATCCCAGCGGGCATACTTTCACGCAAATCCTGCAGTTTTTGCAGATTTCATCATCTATTGACAGGTAAGCGTCAATGAGTTCTATTGCTCCTTCGGGGCATACCGAAACACATGCTCCGCAATATCCGCATACCTCTCTGCGAACTTTGATCATTCTTTATATATTTGGCGGATACGCACATTAATATTTACGTATGCGTCCGTTTGCGCATGCGAAAAAGAGGGGTTTTGACAGGTCGGATTCTGCCTGTTATCTTCAGATCTCGAAGGTGCCGTATTTTCCGCCGCCGCCCGGGTGAAGTATAATCTTTCCTTCGCGGAATTTTTTGACGGCGTCGGCAACGGGTGCGTTTATCTCCGCTATCCTCACGGTCGGAACTTCGGTAAGCACGGCAATCTCCGTTCCGAATTCCGATACGAGTGCCGACCAGAGAGTTTTGCACTGCTTTGTATTGGGCGATGCGGCTTTGAGAACTCCCGTGACAATCTCGGCAAGCGGAATTATGTGCAGATACGGCGGGCGGCTGAGTCTTTTGGCGTCGAAAGATTCCATGGGAACGCTTTTTGAGATGGCGCGGTCGCGGACGCCGATCTTTATTTTGCCGCCGCATTCGCACTTTCCGCCGCACTCTTCAGCCTCGGAGACCGAGAACTGCCGGTAGCATTTCGTGCATGCCGTGCGATTGTATTTCCCTTCCTCGGGGAAGAGACCTGCGTTGAGTACAATCCTGTTTTCAAGGACGGCATTTATGATATCCTGCGGTTTTCGCGAATCCGTATCAATCTTATTGAATTCGCGACCGAGTTTATGCAGCTGAGCGCTGTGCGCATCGGAGTTTGACAGAAACGGCAGTCCGCCGAGTTCCGGGATGTTCTCGCCGTAGGACGTATCCGCGGAGAGACCGAGTTCAAGAAAATCGGGTTTTTCATCGCCGTAGCAGTCGCGGAGTGACCCGACACGCCCGTACATGCCCGTCCACGGGGTGAAAGCGTGTGCGGGACCGCAGTATGCCCCGCAGTCATGGACGATTTTGAGTATCGCCTCACCCGAAAGCGAGACGTTCGGGCGACCGCCTTTGTCGATATTTGAGCTGTAAGGGCGCAGACGGTCGGCAATCTCCTCCGCCTGCGAAAAATCGGTCATAAGGATGAGGTGGTGCACCTTTCCTTTGCCGTCGACCTCGGAGGTCGGCAGAACGGTTACCCCGTCGGCATCGTCGGCATTTTTGCCAAAATCCGTCCATGCCTTTCGCCATTGCGGCTGAAAAGCATCCCCCGAGCCTAAAATATCCAGACCTTTTACCCTGCACGCCGCCGTAAGCATTGCGGGGGTTGTGTTCTTTGACGCCGCCATCGAAAACGGCGAATGAATATGGAAATCCGCGGTCAGGATCATGTTATCCTATGTAGTTCAATTCCTCATCGGATGTGGTCTTTGCGGCACCCTTCACCTTATCGACGAAGGCTTCCATCTCGACGGCACGTTTCTGAAGTTTCTTGGTATCGACCCTCAAGCCTGTCAGCTTTGAGAGAACGGCAAGCACCGATGTGGCACTGCGAGGATCGACGAGGTATCCCGATGTTTCGCCCATGATACAGATACCCTCCATATCGAGGCGTTTTCCCATGCCGAGAAGCAGACCCGCGGCACCGATGATACCTCCGCCCGGCTCGCTCTCCGTGAACTCGGCGCCCGCCTTCTCGACTTCGGTTTTTAGTTTTTCGTCGTTTACAGCCGCAATTACCCGCACCTTGTCCGTGAGGTGACCTACGCCGTAACCGCCGAGCGTGTAAATCCTTTTGACGCCGTATTCTTTGGCGATATTGAGATACGCGTCCGTAAGGGCATAGTGACCTTCGGGAGTCGCGCTCTGGAAGTCGCCGACGAGGAACATGACACGCAGTCCCTTCTTTTTGTCCTCGTATCTGTATATCTCGTTGTTGGGAAGGCGCGCCACCCCGCAGTCCTCAAGAATGACCTGCGGCGGGAAATAAATCGAGTTTATCACCGCAATCTTCTCGGCGCCGAGTTCCTCAATCATATGTTCGGCGGCAAGCTTTCCGACCAGACCTACTCCCGGGAGTCCCTCAATCAGAATGTCGCAGGGACAGTCCTCCGCTGACTCAAAATAATCGATATAAATGTCGTGCATATGAAAAACCCCTTAAGAATATCTCTGAAATTATATGAAAATGCTATGAAATAATAGAGTCGGTCAGAGTCGGTTCCGTGACGGTCGGCACTGCACGGTTTATCCTATCAGATCCGTATCGGATTAGTATCGGATCCGTATCGGTTATCTGCCGAAATCCGATCATCCGAAGGTCAAACGGAGGTCAGACATCCGAAGATTTATCATTTAAAGGTTTGACTTTAAAGATTCAGCATTTGAAAGTTTGACCTTTCGGCGAAGTTCGCCGTATCTGTCCTGCGGCGAATAGCGCGGCGGATGCGCAATGACGGTAGGCTCCGCACATATCGGACATGTCAAAGAAAGAGTATATCTGCCGTCTTTGGGACAGCATCTGATTTTTCGGCTCATAAAAATGTGTCTGTATTGCAGGTTACTGCATGTTTGGGCGCCTGCTCGCCTCAGCCGCGTCAGCAACGGGTTTATTTTGCGCCGGCACGCTGCTTTCTTATGAAACTGCCTTTACCTTCGGCACGCTCCACGACGCCGATTGCGGCATTTGCGGCTTTGTTAATCGCCTTTTCCGCTGACTTGTAGTCGGGCGCCGTGACTTTGATGCGGTATTCGGGAGCGCCGACATAGACCAGTTCAATCTCGACATCGTCGATTGAAGGCTGTGCGCTTCTGAGCGCTCTTCTGATGATATTAACGCCGTCGGGCTTGTTGGATGTCAGAATGAGCGTTCCCGAGATGGTAACCTTGGGGAGTTTCACATTCTCGGATGCGACGTTTACCAGCGCCTTTGCAACCTTTTTATCCAGACCGAGTTTCTTGAGAGTGGCTTCCTCATCGACGATGGCGTCCTCGAAGGCGGCGTATAAATCGCCGTATTCCTTGTATAACTTCTTGGTAAGCTCTTCCGCCGAACAGCCGGACTGTTCCGATACGAAACCGATCCACTTCTGTGCCTTCTGCGCGTTCTTCCACTCGTGAATCTTGTCTTTGTGCTGGTGCTCATTGACATCCTTGAGTGAGAGATCGATATGCCCGCGGCTCTGGTTGACGTTTAATACCTTACAGACAACCTTCTGACCTTCGCGTACATAGTCGCGGATATGCTTGATCCACCCGCGCGCGATCTCGGCAATCGGAATAAGACCTTCGTGCCCGTTATATTCGTCCAGCGAGACGACGGCAGTAAAGTCCCTGACCTCGGTGACCGTGCATACTACCAGTTCGCCTACTTCCGGCCATTCTCTTTCCGGCATTGTAGTTGTTTATCTTATTTACTCGTTCTGAGCAATGATTTCTGCTTTAATCTCTGCGTTTCCGCCTTTGGGGACGGCAAGAACTTTTCCGCAGACAAGGCACTGTACAGTCGTGCTTGCCTTCTGGAAGATCTTCTGTTCATGCTCGCAGTCCGGGCATTTTACCGTGTAGAATTTCGATCTGTTCTCTCTGTTTACTCTTACCATTGAAATCACTCCGTAAGCTCAAATTTACCGGCTTTGACGCCGCTTCTGAGGTGTGCTTTTCCGCATGCCGTGCAGCGGTATCTGACGTTGATTCTCTTGGTCGGCTTGTCTCCGCCCGGCACCTTTGAGAATTTACCCATGTTTCCGACCTTGCTTCTGCGTGCCTTCTGGCGGTCGATCCAGTGGAGGTGAAGGTCGCGACCCTTTTTGACTTTCTCAACTTCGTGTATCTCGTGCTTTCTGCAGTATGGACAGTATGTCTTGAACTTTGTTGGCATCTTCATAAAACGTGTAGCCCCTTTCAGATTTTGGATATGACACCGCACTTTTGCAGTGTCATCAAGCCTTATGCCCGTCAATGTCTCGGGCATGAGTCTTCACAATAAATCTCATATTTATTTGCTGACCTTGATATTTAATGCTATGTTACGATCCCGAAGGACTCTCGCATTATCGGCGGGGAGCATAAGGATGTCACCCGCGGATATGGTATAGATTTTGTTGTCGATTCCCATAAAAGAGTCTATATCTCTCTTAACGCAGAGCAGTTCATACTCAATCGGCGTGCTCTCCGCACCCGTAGCGGACGTGTCGTTTGTCGCCTCCGCCGTCACGGAAGTTCCCGCAGGTGTTGCCGGAGAGGTCGCGGCAGCGGATGCGCCACCGGATGCAGCGCCGGGTCCTGTCCGCGATGCCCCTGCGCCCTGTGTGCCCTGCGCCGCAAAGTCGCGGAAATCGGCATCGTCCCAGACATCAGCATCTTCGCCGTCGAGCGGATCGGCAAAGTTTGCGCCCTCAGATGCCCCTGCGTTATCTGCGCCGCGGTCTCCGGCATAGGCGGCAGACCCGCCCGTCGGTACCTGCGCGCCTGTTGCCGTGTTTGCGGCGTTTGGAACGGTTGCCGCATATGCCGCATTTGCCGTTGCTGCCGCGCCTGTATTCTCAGTCGAACTCTCCGCGTCACTGCTTACGGCACTGTCGGAGGCGTTTGAAGCATTTGAAGCGGTTGCGGCGTTTTGGGCATTTGCGGCAGTGCTTTGGACATTGCCCGATGCGCTTGAAGCTGGCGCATATGCGGACTGCGTCTCCTGCGGCGATGTTCGTTCGGTATCTGCGCCGCCCGCCGTTCTGCCTGCGGGGATTGCGGCGTTAAGGGCATCCCTGCATCGCGATATTGCCGCAAGAATCTCGTCATACATCTGCTTCTCGGCAGGCGTCATGCGTTTAATCTGCTCTTTGTCGCTCCTGCCCGTCTTTGAGAGATCTTCGGCAAGCTGGATAATCTTCTTGACACGCAGGTCTATGATGCTCTGAAGAACGGACTGGACACTTTCAATCTCCTCGATAAGTTCGGTCCCGCGTTTCGTCATGAAATTGTCGCCGGACTTGGCTTCCTCGCAGAGTTCGGCGATGTATTCACGCGCCATGTCAAAAGTGTCGGATGAAATGGGGGTAAGTTTGCCGTTGTCGCGCTCATCCAGCGAGATGAGTCTCAAATAGTCAAAGTCCATCCGTTTACCTCCGTCATCCTATTGCCCGTTATCGTTTATTGTCCGTTATTTTGTCCTGTGCCGTCCTCTCGGAATGCCCGTAAACCCGTTTTTTCTTATTTTCCGCCGACATA
Organism: Methanomicrobium sp.; assembly: GCA_017553245.1. Lineage (GTDB taxonomy): Archaea > Halobacteriota > Methanomicrobia > Methanomicrobiales > Methanomicrobiaceae > Methanomicrobium. The sequence goes on along the minus strand of JAFZMT010000059.1, from coordinate 1,131 downwards.
CTCCGCAATGCCGCGGGCGCAGAGGAATATCGCCATCGCTTCGGGTACAGTATTAATTCCCTTTACAAGTGAATAGTTATTTCCGAGGAGCGGCATCTTAAGCGGGAACATGAGGTCGATCTTCGTCTCTTTTGTTCCGAAGCAGACGGGGTCGATGAGCGGATCGAATTTGTCAAGCGCTTTTACATCGACGCTGACCACCTTGAACCCGCTGCCGCCGTGAAGCGACCCGGGCGCTCTTATGAGGCGCTTTACGTCCGTTGTCACGGGCTCGTCGGTAAGCGCCGCCTTCCCGCGCAGGACCGTCGGGAAATCCGAGTCGTCGGCTGTGAGGATGGTCTTTAAGACGCGGTTGGACTTGCTTAAAATAATCGTGCTCTCCGGCTTTTTGAGTTTGGTTATCGTCGGCGTCAGGGACTTTTCCACGAATTCCTTTGCGGAATCCTTGCTGATTCCCTTTATTGCCGCAAGCTTATCGACGGCGTCCTCCTCTTTCATGTGCTTAAGTGCCGTCAGATACTCAAGCAGGGCGAGCCTGTATCTGTAATGCCAGCTGTGGACGTTTGCGGGCGTCGGACTGTTTGCGGCGTTTATGCGTCCTGCGTGACCTGCGCCTTTACCTTTATCCGTACCTCCTCTGCCCGTGAGCATAATCTCGGGGTCAAGACCGATGCCGCAGACGTAATCCACAAGTTCGCGGCGCTCGCTGCTACCCCAGCCCCTGACTTCCGGCATCTCGATATGGACGTGGTAGCCTCTGCCGCCGGAGAAAACAAGGTGAATGTCGTCCTGCGTGAATCCGAGTTCGCAGGTCAGCATATCGATAATCTTGAAGGTCTCTTCCTTGACGCGCCGAAGCATCTCATCGTAGGCGGTGCGGACAATGTGGTCGGCGTCGAGGTCGAAGATGAGTTCGGCGCCCAGCCAGCCCTTCTCCTGCATGGTTCCCGCCGACGGTAGAGAATAGTATGCCGTGGAATAGTAGACATGCCGCGGATTCATGCTTCTTATGTAATTTGAGACCTCATCCTTCGTGGAAAAAGAGGTATGCCTCTTCATGCCTTTTTTGTCGCCGGCATCGAAGAAGATGAATCCCCATTCGCGCTGTTCGAGATTGGTCGGAATCTCGAG
>JAFZMT010000058.1 GCA_017553245.1 Methanomicrobium sp. | reverse complement strand
TTTATTCAGCAGAGGAGACATATTTTAGATTTGCGTCTTTTAAGATAATATGAATTGCGGATTTTTTAAAAAATTAAGACACTGACGGTATGGGATATATCCTCACATCCCTTCCGTCATGCTCCACTCTTACGGCGCCGACGTCGGAGAGGCATTTGATATGCCAGTGAACCGTGCTCTTATCGATGCCGATGGCATCCGAGATATGCTTATTCGATATCCCGGGTCTTTCACGTACAATCTTTAATATAAGCCTGCGGTTCTCACTTCGCGCAATGATTATGTCCGCAATCCTGCTCTCCGTAAACGCGGGATCGTTCCTGAAATAATAGACTTTGCCGCCCTTCTTGACATGGAAAATCTTTCTGTTCCTTTCAAGAACATACAGGTGATATCTTGCCGTTCCGATATTGATACCCGTAAGTTCGCTGATTTCGACGGAGATAACCCCGGGATTTTCGCACACGGCATCATATATGGTCTTCCTGTTGCCGTCGGAATTCGCGGCTGTCGCGGCTGTATCTGTCTTTCCAAAAATGAGAAAAGCGCATTTCAACAGACAGATCAGCGAAAAAAGAGTGCCGAGGATTACCGACACCTTAATCCAGAAAGGCAGTTCGGAAAACTCCCGTATCCCGTCACTGCCGGAGGTATCGATATAATCCTCAAAATCCGGCGAATCCGAGACAATGTAGCCGTCCGCATACTGATATACGACGGCTTCGGTTTTTTCGGTCGGAGAGTTTCCGGTCGGAGATATCGCGACCGCCGCCGAAATTGCGAGGATAAAAAGCACAGCGAATAATCCTGTGATCGCGATGCTTTGCCGCTTCTTTTCTTCGTTCATTTTTACTCCCTGCATTAATTTTTAACCGCGTTACTAAGGCGATACGTCAAACCGTATAGTATTCGGTTCCGTCCACCGTGTCTCCTTTCACGGCATACCACCATTCGCCCTCATCTATCCCGTCGAGCCTTTTGATGTAAAAGTTAATGATGCCGTTCTGCGACCTGTCGAAATCGGCGTCACGGTAGGGACCGAAGACATGACCTTTCGGCGAATACACGGTGATGCTGAGATTGGAGAACGTATTCGATTCCGCCGCACTCTCCGCAGCATTGCGCCGATAATCGGGATTGACGGATTCTCCCCAACAGAGTTTGATGCCGAGCGCCGTTGTAAAAGAACTCACGTTCTGACTGTGCCATTTAACTTCGTTGTTTTTGATGGTGTTTGCGTCTTTGGGCCAGCTTCTCTTCCAGCGGTTTATGTGCTCTTTCTGCTCGTCGCTCATCTCGGCGTAGAACTCGGGCCAGACCTTCTGCATATATTCTCCGATAGTCATGTCCGAGCCTTCAAGTTCATTCATTATCCTTAACTGTTCGTCGGTCGCATTGGCTGACAGTGCATCTACGGGATCCATCATCAGAAGCATCAGAATAAGCCCGATGAATGCCGCAAAGATTGCCGATTTATAGACGGATTTATACATTGTGTCCCCCCCTTTTATCCTGTTTTGTTCTGTTTTGTCAGTTTAGTCCTTAGTTCATCTTAGTTCGATTTGGTCAGTTCGGTTCTGCTTTGTTCTGCTTAGTAATCATGG
>JAFZMT010000057.1 GCA_017553245.1 Methanomicrobium sp. | reverse complement strand
GCACGGTATCGCTGGACGTGAATTTCAGGAGCACGGATGAGGTATTGGGATTCGTAAACCGCCTGTTCTCGGATATATTCGCGAAATGCGTCAATAAATGGGATTTTTCGTACGATCCTCTTGCGGTCTCCGACAAGAGAAAGAACGATATCGGCTCGGTTGAGCTGATTCTGACGCCGGAGAGCGAGAACACCTCCGAGATACCTTCTGTTCTTAACGAAGCGAAAGCAATTGCCGCAAGAATCCGCTCGATTGTCAAAGACGGCGATCTTCGGGTATATGACAAAACGCGTTCGGTTGAGGGGGCATCGGACGGAGAGGAAGTTGCGGAGGACAGGGATGCGGACGGAATCGCTGACGGGAACGAAAGCCGACCGGCAAAATACGGTGATATCGCCGTGCTTATCGAGCGCAGAACAAATCTGAAGTATTTCGAGTATGCGCTCAGAAAATACGGTATTCCGTATCGCGTATACGGCGCCGCGGGTCTTTATGCAAAGCAGGAAATTAAAGACTGTATATCCCTGTTTTCGTTCTTAAAGAACCGGCATGACGAGATTGCCCTTTACGGTATACTGAGGTCGCCGTGGTTCGGTTTCTCGGATGCCGAACTCTTTAGGGTCTTCAGCGGCGGCAACCCCTTCAATAATCTCAGAGATATCGGTAATTCCGCCGATTCTGCCCGTTCTTCTCTTACGGAGAAGTCGCGGTCGGCATACACCCTCCTCGAGTCGTGGCGGACGCTGGCAAGGAGAATTGCGCCTTCAAAGCTCTTTGCACGCATGATTCGCGAATCGGGTTTGTTTGCCGTATATGCCGGAATCGCTGGCGGCGACATGATGACGGCAAATGTCGAGAAGCTTGCGGACATAATCCGCGAGCACGAGTCCGAGGGGTATTACACGCTTGATAAACTCGTATACGATTTATGCTTCGCGGCGAAGTCCGATGACGAAGAAGGTGAGGCAGACCTGCAGCCCGAGATAATCGGGGATAATACTGTCTCAATTATGACCGTTCACGCCTCAAAAGGTCTGGAATTTCCGATAGTTATCCTGCCGGAGTTAAGCAGCGAAAAAGGCAGTAGCAGAGAAGGATCTCTTTTCGTCGACGGCGAGATCGGAGTGGGCATAAAGATACCGCCGCTTATTGACGAGACTGCGGAGAAGGAGTCATCCGCCGAAGCAAACGATTTCATCCCGTCTCCGCCGCTGGCTCTTCAGAAATACCTGTATATGCAGAAATCGCTTGCCGAAACCCGCAGACTGTTCTATGTCGCCTGCACCCGTGCCCGCGATCATCTGATTCTCTGCGGCAAAGTCCCCAAAGAAGGCTCGGATAAGGAGATCTCCGGCATAAACGCCACACGCAGTGACTCCGGCGGCAGGACAAGGATGAGTTATCTTCAGAGATATCTGCGGTTCAGATTGCTTGAAACCGCGGATTCGTCAGGCACTGCGGAGGATTCGGATACCGTCGCATGTGACGGCAATGAGAATGATACCGGCGAGGCAGATGCTGATGAGACGGATAATGTTTACACGCTCTCCGGCGGTATAAGTTCGGGGCTATATGACATCTCAAACGGCTCCTTTAAGGCGACGGTCAGGGTAATCAGGTATGAGGATCTGCCGGAATGCGGTGATGAAAAATCCGCGGAAGATAAGAGGCTAATTGACGCAGGCAAACTCAAAGCGCTCGGCAATTCCGAAGGCGGCACCGGTGATGCTGTTGACACTGGACTTTCGCAATCGGATTCGTTCAATCCCTTTGACCGCAAGTTTTCGGTAACCGAGATTAATCTGTATCTCCGAAGTCCCAAAGATCACCGCGAGGCGTATCTGATGCATAAAACCAAAAATCCGACCGAAAAAGGTCTCGGCAGGCACAGTGACGACGTTGACAAAGGAATCATCATTCATGAGATATTCGCAGGCGCCGACCCGAAACATGTCTTTGACCGCTATCTCGTAAAAGATGCGGCTGAGATGGAAGAATACCGCAAATGCTATGAGAAATTCATCGGCAATACCTTTGTTGCGGGTGCGCAGACTCTCGCCTGCGAACTCGGATTCACGGTTAACATCGGCGGATACATCTTTTCCGGCTCGATTGACAGACTTATGAGGAAGGACGGAGAACTTATGATTATCGACTACAAGACAGGCTCAAAAGTCGAAGAATCCGAGCGGAATTCAAAATATGCCGTTCAGATGGCAGTCTACCAGACCGCCGTAAGAGAGATGTGCGGACAAAATGCAAGGACATTTATCTATTACACTCAAACAGATGAGTTTGGTGAAGTGGTGTTTGACGCCTCCGAAGTCTGCAGGACCATTGCGGAAACCTGCGGTCGCATAATCGGAGAAGAGGCGGATTCACGTAAAATGGGGTAATTTAATGAGAGTATTTGTAACCGACAATGTTCCGTTTTCACTTGACGACACGCTCTCATGCGGTCAGGTTTTCAGGTGGAAGAAGGATGAGGAAGGCTGGTGGCGCGGAATAGCCCACGATCACCTGATAAAGATAAGACAGCAGGATAACCGCATAGAATACCTCGGTTGCGACGAGGACTTTCTGGTCTATTATTTCAATCTCGATCTGGACCTCGACGGCGTTCTCGAGGCTCTGGACAGGGACGAATACATGCACGGTGCCATAGAGAAGCACCGCGGTCTGAGGTTATTGAGGCAGAACCCGTGGGAATGTCTTCTGACCTATCTGTGCGCGCAGAATGCCAATATCCCGTTCATAGACAGAATGCTCAACAATCTCTCGGAGAAATACGGCGAGCCGATAACATCCGAATTCGGCTGCGCAAAGTCCTATCCGCGACCGGAGAAGCTTGCCGCGGTCAGCAAAGAGGATATAGAGTCCTGCTCTCTCGGATATCGCTCGACCTACGTCAACCGCACCGCCGAGATGATAGCAAACGATCCCATGTGGGCGGATAAACTCTTTAATGCCGATTACGAGACCGCAAGGCAGTCTATTCTGCACTACGACGGCATCGGTCCCAAAGTCGCGGACTGCATCCTGCTCTTCGGCTTTCAGAAATACAGTTCTTTTCCCGTGGACAGGTGGGTTGACTGAATCATGTACAAATACTACAATGTCGGCGACCCCGAACGTGCCCTCTCAAACAGCGAATACAACAGGATAAGGAAGTTCGGTCAGGACTATTTCGGAGAATATGCGGGATATGCGCAGGAATACCTCTTTGCCGACCGCCAAATGCTCTGACCTGTTTAAATCCGCTCGGATTGCCCCTCTTTATTTTTCCCCGCTTTCGCAATAAAAAACATTTTTAATCTGCCGTACTGTATATTCATTTATGAAACCATACGGAATTGTATTGATCTTACTTCTCTTTGCGTGTCTTCTGGTCTGCGGATGCACACAGAGCGAGAATACCGGTAATACGGGTGTCACCGTCACCCCAGTTGCCACCGGGACTCCAACACCTGCCGCCACGGAAACTCCGGAGGCGACGGCTGCACCCTCATCCGACGTGAAAGTGACCGCAAAGGAGGTTGCCGCAAAAATAAAGGACTCCATCCTCTCTATCGAAGCGTCAGCCAAAAAATGTGCGAATGCGGTTGCCAGATACGGCGTCTCGGGTGAGGATACCCTGCGTGCAATAAAGAGCAGTCTGAGCGACAATGCGGGTATAGTGTCGATAACCGTCCTTGATCCGAATTTCGTTGTACTAAGTGCCGAGCCTTCGCAGTACGGTTATCTTTTGGGACGCGACTTTTCGGAGGGCATTGCGGGCGGAAGAACAAATGTAAGGACTCCGTTACTTTCGAAGAGCTACAAATTCGTTGAAGGATTTCTCGGAATCTCGCAGATCTATCCGATTACCGCAAATGACGGGGATATT
>JAFZMT010000056.1 GCA_017553245.1 Methanomicrobium sp. | reverse complement strand
CCCACATTTTAAGGTCGCTGCCTGCGGATACCGAAGGTATCATGCATAGGGTTGCAATTACTGAAAAAATAAGCGCATATAAGATGAGACGTCCCCGATTCATATTAAATAAATAATGGGGATTTATAGAATAATAGTTTTGTCTTGATTTTCGGGATTTTGTAATATAATTAGCATAAATATCTGTTTTTAGATGTATACTACAGGGTATGTTCTGACAGTTATCTAATATAAGGCATTCAACATCACAACTGATAGTATTAAAAATATTCTTGATATTTACCAATACCAACAATACTATTACAAATCAAATAGGTATTCCGGTTCTTTGCTTGACATGCGGCAATACGCGTGCAAAGCTCTCCCCCTGTTTTACGGACCGCAAAAGATCGCGTATATCAATGATTCAGGCACAGATTTCCGTGCAGATTTCCGCACAGAATTCCGCAGGCATCATATAAAATCGCCTCACGCAAAAACACTCATGCAAACTAAAATAATACTCTAAAGCACACATTATTAAGGACATTAATATGAGAATACCTATAAATGACGTTAAACCGGATACCGGGACTGCAACAGTCATAGGCTGGATACATGAAATAAGAGACCTGGGCGGTCTTTCCTTTTACATACTGCGCGACCGCACCGGTTTTCTTCAGGCAACAATAGTCAAAAAGAAGGCAGGCGAAGACGTTCTTGCCGCAGCCAAAGAGGCGTCCAGAGAATCGGTTGTAAAGATTTCGGGAATCGTAAAAGAATCCGACAAAGCACCCGGCGGACGCGAGATAATACCGGAGACATTCGAGATAATCAGCAAAGCGGAGACCCCGCTTCCGCTCGACGTCTCGGAGAAAGTTCCCGCCGAGATAGATACAAGACTCGATAACCGTTACCTTGACGCAAGAAGACCCAAAGTAGCCGCAATCTTCAGGATAAGAAGCGAAGTCACGCGTGCAATCTCGGATTACTTCTACAAAAACGGATTCATCAATATCACGACATCAAAGATAGTTGCCGCCGCTACCGAAGGCGGAACCGAGCTGTTTCCGATTGCATACTTCGAGAAGGAAGCGTTCTTAAACCAGAGCCCGCAGCTTTACAAACAGATGATGATGGGCGCAGGTTTCGAGAAGGTCTTCGAGATAGGACCCATATTCAGAGCCGAAGAGCACAACACCACAAAGCACCTGAACGAAGCCACATCAATCGATGTCGAGGTCTCGTTTGCGGACCACAACGACGTCATGGCGCTCCTTGAGAAGGTCATCAACGTCGCCTATAACGCCGTTGAAGAAAACTGCCAGCCGCAGCTGGAAACACTCGGCACAAAACTTCAGATGCCGTCCAAGACCTTCCCGAAACTGCCCTATGCCGAGGCAATCGAGATTGCGGCAGGAAAAATAGACGAGGATATCAAATACGGCGACGACCTCTCAAGCAATGCCGAGCGCGCAATCGGTTCGGAGATGGGCGAGCACTACTTCATTACGGACTGGCCGCGCTCAATCAAACCGTTCTATGCCATGCCTTATGAGGACAGACCTGACATTTCAAAGGCATTCGATATGATGCACCCGAAGATGGAACTCTCCAGCGGCGCTCAGCGTGTTCACCAGTATGACCTGCTTGTAGAGCAGATTAAGCTCAAGGGTCTCAATCCCGACAACTTCGAGTTCTACTTAAAGCCGTTCAAGTACGGAATGCCGCCGCACGCCGGATGGGGTGTGGGTATGGACAGACTTATCACGACCATGCTCGACCTTCCAAACATCAGAGAAGGCGTTTTATTCCCGCGCGACAGACACAGAGTTACACCGTAAATTACGGATGACGGCGACGGTGACAAAATAATGTCACCGTTTTAAATCATCGTTTTAAGTCACCGTTTCAGCATTATTCATAAATTATACAAATAACACAAATAACTCATATAATTAAACATACAATTACTCATACAATTACCGTTGATCTGTTATGGCGGCGAACAAGTTACTACCAACAACCGTTGTCGGAAGTTATCCGGCGGTCAAGTCTAAAGGACTGAAATCCCTTTTTAATCCCTATGCAGCCCCGCTTGAGACCGCGGTCAGCGATCAGGTCAAAGCCGGCGTTGACATCATATCCACGGGTCAGGTCAGAGGCGACATGATTACCACGCTTACCTCGCAGATTCCGGGTATCCGCGACCAGAACATCATAGGGACTCTGCAACCGACACAGTCGGGTATGACGGTTGACGACACGAAGTATGCCCTCTCGCGGCATTCGCAGGTCAAAGCCATGCTTGCGGGTCCGTCGACGATAGCGCACGCGCTGAAGATTGATACGCCGCTTTACAGGAACCGCGACGAGGTCATAATGGACCTTGCACATGTCCTTGCCGCCGAGGCGCTTCGCCTTCAGGAGACCGGCATAACAATCTTTCAGATAGATGAACCGATTCTTTCGACGGGTATCGCCGACATGAACACCGCGCAGAGAGCGGTTAGGGAGATTACAAAGAATCTCATGGTGACTACCTGTATCCACGTCTGCGGCGACATAAGCGGCGTCATCGACAGTCTCCTAAAGATGCCGACCGACATCATAGATCTCGAGTTCTCATGCAATGAGAAGAATCTCGAGTGCGTCGGCGCAAAAGAATTCGGCGACAAAAGAATAGGTTTCGGCGCCATTGACTCCACGGATACGAACATCGACAGCGTCGAGGCTGTAAAGTCGCGAATAGAGAAGGGTGTCGAGTTATTCGGCGCCGAAAAACTCCTCATAGACCCCGACTGCGGTCTAAGGATGCACACGAGAGAGACGGTGTTCGGAAAGCTGTCCAATATGTGCGCCGCCGCCGACGAGGTCAGAAGAGAACTCTGATTTATGCGATCTACCATACTTACTATACTGAACGATACCGATGGCGGCATACAGGAACAACTTTGATTTTTTGCGCTTTCTGGGTGCGTCACTGATTATAATCTCACACGCTTTTGCGCTCTCTCTGGGCTACGGTAACGTCTTTGAATTCGACTCTCACCTCCTTATCGGTCAGTTCGGACTTGCCACCCTTCTGGTAATCAGCGGATACCTGATAATTGCCAGCTGGGAAAGACAGCCGGATTTCATGGTTTTCTTCAAAAAACGCCTGCTGAGGGTAGCCCCTGCGCTCATTGTCTCAATACTTGCGGTTCTTCTCATCATAGGTCCGATTGTGACCACCCTGTCATTGCAGGAGTATTTCGCGGCGCTGCTGTCGCCGTCAACGTGGACTTCGCTTGCGTTCTACAAGGACGGCTCGTCTCTCGGGCTCTTTACAACCAATCCCGTAACCTATGTGGATGCGCCGCTCTGGGCGATTCCTCTTGAGTTCTTCCTCTATATCGTCGTCGCGGTAATGGGTATCGCGGGTCTGCTCAAATACAGGAATTCGATGGTGCCGGCTATCGCGGTCACTGTCCTTTTATGGGCGGTCTGCTACCTGTTGCAGCCGTTTGACAAGATTCGTTTCATGATATACTTCTTCGTCGGCGCTTTCCTCTGGATTAACCGTGAGAGAATTGCATACAGATGGTATTATGTCGCGTTATTGTGGATGCCGACGCTCATCTTCTTCCATACGCAGGTCTTCTACGTATTCGCATTTATTGCCATACCCTATACCGTAATCTGGTTTGCCGACCTTCCGCTTGAGAGGCTTCATAACTTCGGCAAATACGGTGACTTTTCATTCGGCATGTTCATCTACGGATATCCGATTCAGCAGTCAATCCTGCATTTTATGCCGTCAATTGAGATCGGGCAGTTTATCATACTCTCGTTTGCGTTCACGATACCCGCCGCGGTTCTCTCATGGTATCTCATCGAGCGTCATGCTCTCGCAAAAAAGGATAAGATTAAGGCAGATAAGGACCTTTAAGACCGCGCCCCGCGTCCTCCTGCCGCGCCTTACGCCCGCCTGCGAAGAGTTTCAGATACGGTTTACAGTGCAGATCCAGTTCAGAAACAGTTCTGATACGGTTCATATACGGTTCATATATAACTGAGAGCAATCACTAATATGCCCATGGCGATGAGCAGAATTCCGGTTGCCGCACGGAGCGTCTTTTTGTGCTCTTCACGGATGCGGTTTATCGTCTCCGGCGATATGCCGAAGGTGACGCCGAGGACTATGAT
>JAFZMT010000055.1 GCA_017553245.1 Methanomicrobium sp. | reverse complement strand
GTTACAAATTGTTACAACATGCAAAAAACATTGAACAATTCCGTTACAAATCGTTACTTAGGAGATATTGGATAATCCGATAGCCCGCTGTTTAGCCGGAATATCAAAAATCGGCGGGAAAAAAAGTATTGAAATCGGGTTGATAAATTTGGTAAATATGGTCGGCGGATCTTATGCTTTCCACTCGTTGAAGATCTTTGCAAGAATCTCGATACCCTTCTGGATGTTCTCCGGCGAAGCATTGGAGAAGTTGATCCTTGAGGTGTTGTCGCCGCCGCCGTCGAAGTAGAACGGGTTGCCGGGTAAGACCGCAAGATTCTGCTCCATGGCAAGTTCGAAGAGCTTCATCGAGGACATTCCCTTGGGCAGGGTAAGCCAGACAAACATGCCGCCCTTGGGGTAGGTGTGCTTTATCGTCGGCGGGAAAAGCTCATCCATCAGTTTTACCATGAGATCGCATCTTTCCTTGTAGACGGCGCAGATGTTTGCAATCTTGGCGTCGATGTCGTTGTCGGCAAGATACTGCGCGATGATTCTCTGCGAGAGGTAGTTCGAGTGAAGATCCGCCGCCTGCTTGGCGGTCGCAACCTTGTCGATGACCTCCTCGGGTGCGCATACCCAGCCCATTCTCATGCCGGGCGCGACTATCTTGGAGAACGAACCCGTCATGACGCCGTAATCGGGCATATACTTCTTCACCGGCGCCAGAACCTCGTTCGTGAACTTCAGTTCGCCGTAAGCGTCATCCTCGATGAATACCGTATCGGCGTCATTGAGAACCTTTGCGACCTCCTTTCTCCTTTCGGTCGTGTATGAGATTCCGGACGGATTCTGCGAGTTCGGGATGCCGTAGAAGAGTTTCGGGCATTCCTGATCGATAATCTGTGAAAGCTGCTTAGTGTCCGGACCGTCGTCGTCGAGGTCAACGGCGAAAAACTCCGGCTCGTAGAGTGAAAATGACTGGATTGCGCCGAGGTATCCCGGTCTTTCGAGTAAAACGGCATCTCCCTTATCGATGAATATCTTGCCGAGCAGGTCAAGCGACTGCTGAGAACCGTTGGTAATCAGTATCTCGTTGGGGGTTACGTTCAGACCGTAGCGCTTGTTGTAGCGGTCGGCGATAAACTCGCGGAGCGGAAGGTAGCCTTCCGTCGTCGAATACTGAAGGACGTTGGCGCCGTCCTCACGGATAACTTTTTCAGCCGCTTTTCCGATACCGACCGTATCAATCAGTGCAGGGTTGGGAAGACCGCCGGCAAAAGAGATGACTTCCGGTCTTTGAGTCACCTTTAAGATTTCTCTTATGAAAGACTTCGGCGTCTTCATTATCCTCTGTGAAAATCCATATTTCATAAATATTTTTCGACGCTTGAAAAGATATATTTATCCGAAAATATCAATGGAATATCCCAAAAATTTTCAAAAATATTCCAAATCGCCGTTACACGCAGGGTTTTATCGACCTGAATCACGTAAGCCGATTCCCATGAAACCTAATTCTAATCAAAAAGGATTCACACATCATTCATTACACTTAAGGCAACAGAATACAAACTAAAGACTACCTTTAAGGTGACTGTATTGGCATCAGACGCATTAGTACCGAAAAAAGTCTTCTTTACTTCAGGATCGGGGACGCACACGGACAGACTGACATCCTTTGAGATGGCGCTTCGCAAAGCATCCATCCACTGCTATAACTTGGTCGAGGTCAGTTCGATACTGCCGCCCAAATGCCGGATTGTTTCCAGACAGGAGGGTTTGAGCGAGTTGATGCCGGGAAGCATCGTCTTTACCGTTATCTCGCGCCTTTCGTCCAACGAGCCGCAGGCAAGGATTACATCCGCCATCGGCATGGCAATACCGCAGGATCCCGATACCGACTGGGGTTATTTCGCCGAATATCACGCCTACGACGAATCAAAGGAGGATGCGGGCGCCTATGCCGAGATGATTGCAAAGGATATGTATGCCGGCGTTTCCGACAAGGTTCCCGCAAAGACCATGAATATTTCCGAATCGGCAACCGTTCCCGCGGACGGCAAATGGACAACAACGGTCGCAGCCGCCGTTTTTATAATCTGAAACCATTTTTGCATATTTTATATAATGGCGTTTTTACTGTCATACCGCTTTTACTCTCTGTCTATGCATCACATAAGACAATGCCGTCAATGCCGTCACCGGCGAAATATATATAGAATATATAACAAATATATATCCATTACAACAGCGTCCGATTACTGCGGAAGCGGATGCGGGAGCAGAGAGCAATGGAGATAAGAAAAGTTCAGAAGACGGGCGGGGCGTCATATATCATATCGCTGCCCAAGGACTGGGTAAAGGTCTCGGATATCAAAAAGAACGATTCTCTGGGAGTTATAAGCCAGCCCGACGGATCGCTTACGATAACGCCGCACATACACGGCAAGGTTGCCGAACGCGTCAAGATAATCGACTTAAAGGACATCGACGACAGCGAATATCTCTACCGCCTGCTTATTGCCGCTTACGTAACCGGATTTAATACAATAAAGATAACGACCCCCTCAAGGATACCCTCTTTCGCCCACAAAGCCGTCCGAATGTTCATTGAAGCATCCATCGGTCAGGAAGTCTCCGAGGAGACCGAGAAGAGCATGACGATAAAGGATCTCTTAAACCCGGGGGAGATGCCGTTTGAGAACGTAATCTCAAGAATGCACGTCATAATTGAGGGGATGCTCAACGACGCCATGTATGCATTAAAGACAAAGGATAAGGAGCTTGCCGAAGATGTTATCTTCCGCGACCGCGACGTTAACAAGCTCTACTGGCTGATATCGCGGCAGTACAACCTTCTCCTCAGAAACGTCTCGCTTTCGCACGAGATGGGCATGAATGTCGAGACCGCCCTTCACTACATGCAGATAGCCCGCGTCATCGAAAGAACGGGCGATCAGGTCGTGCAGATAGCGGAGAACGTCCGCAACATGATTTTTCTGTCGACCGAGAAGAAGACGGGCGATATCTTCCAGACGCTTGCCGCCGAAGCCCTGGAAATATTTAAATCCGGCGTCGAGTCGTTTAACACCCGAAATCTGACGCAATCCCGGCAGATCTATGAAAGAATCACTAAATACTACCGGCACTGCGACGAATCGAGCAAACAGCTAATCGAGTCCGCCGGCGGTCAGACCGCGGGAATAATAGCAATCGCCTACATTATAGACGATCTTAAGAAAATTGTCGAGTATACGGGCGTTATCTGCGAATCGGCGATAAACTACAGCATAATGACGCATGATGCCGCCGATTCCTCCGCGGAATAAGCAGCCGGCAGGCAGATCAATAAAAGCATGCCGCCGCTACTGAATGCGGCATGACCTCACTTAAGTATAGATACCGCCACATTTTTTGACGCCTCATTATGCGGCGCCCGATGCCGCCGGCAAAATACGCAATTTCCGCGGAGATTATCTATATAGTTATCTATATATTATGTCGTAAGAATATTGAAAATGCGCATATCTATAAATAACACACCCCGCAACCTGTTATTATGAAAGCACTCTCCAAGACGGGTTATACCGAAAAAGAGATCTCGGACATGCTCAAAAGGATTGAAGACGACAACGTGAAGTTCATCCGCCTTCAGTTCTCCGATATTCAGGGACAGATCAAAAACGTCGCAATCCCGCAGATTCAGGCGGAAAAAGCGCTCACCGACGGCATTTCCTTTGACGGATCGTCGATAGAAGGTTTCTCGCGCATAGAAGAGTCCGATATGGTCTTAAGACCCGATATCGCGACTTACGCACTGCTTCCGTGGAAGAAGAACGGCGGCGTCAAAGAAGCCCGTTTTATCTGCGACGTCTATAAGCCCAACGGCACCCCCTTCGAGGGCGACCCGCGATATATCCTCAAGAAAGCCATGAAAGAAGCCGAGGATATGGGATACACCTTCAATACGGGTCCCGAACTTGAATTCTTCCTCTTCAGGATGGTGGACGGCGAACCGAGCCTCGAGTTCAAGGATCACGGCGGTTACTTTGACCTGGCGCCGACCGACAGCGCCGAGGACGTCCGCCGCGATATCGTCATTGCGCTGACCGATATGGGCTTCGTCGTCGAAGCATCCCACCACGAGGTCGCAAAATCCCAGCACGAGATTGATTTCAAATACGGCAATGCGCTTCAGATGGCGGACAATGTCGTCACGTTCAGATACGTCACGAAGACGATTGCGCTCGCAAACGGCATGAACGCGACTTTCATGGCAAAACCGGTCTACGGCATCAACGGAAGCGGAATGCACACCAACTGCTCTCTTTTCAAGAACGGCGAAAACACCTTCTATGACGAAAATGCGCCGCTCCAGCTCTCGGATACGGCACTTCAGTTCATCGCCGGCGTCTTAAGCCACGTAAAAGGAATCACGCGTGTCGCAAATCCGACCGTCAACTCCTACAAGCGCCTCGTCCCCGGATACGAAGCGCCGGTCTACATATCGTGGAGTGCGTCCAACAGGACGGCGCTTATCCGCGTTCCGGCACCCCGCGGCAAATCGACGCGTGTTGAGCTTCGAAGCCCCGACCCGACCTGTAACCCCTATCTTACCTTCGCCGCAATCCTCGTCGCAGGCTTGGAAGGCATAAAGAAGGAGATGCAGCCGCCGGCGGGCGCAAACCAGAACATCTTTGCAATGTCGGAGGCGCAGAGGGATGAGGCGCATATAGACACGCTCCCGGGAGACCTCATCACCGCAAACAAATACTTCATTGAAGACAGCCTTATCTGCAATCTCTTCGGAGAGCACGTCGTTAACAGTATAGACAACATGGCGAAGATTGAGTGGGATGCTTTCAGAACCACGGTTCACCAGTGGGAAATAGATCAATATCTCACAAGATATTGATACCATCCAATTTTTAAAATACATTGATTGATTCATAATAAATGATCTTTTAATATCCCTT
>JAFZMT010000054.1 GCA_017553245.1 Methanomicrobium sp. | reverse complement strand
GGTTTGCCGACCCGTATCTCTTCTCGGGTCCGAAGGATGAGGTAACGGCGGGCTTTCGGAAGGTCAGGGACGCAATCTCGGACTGGATAGACGGTCAGTTCGGCATAATGAAGTTCTGAAGTTCCGATAAAGGCAAATACGAAGGCGCAGGTTGCGGGATATGAAAGACGTTAAGATTGTTCTCTTAAAAAGCGGCGACCCGACGGTATTTCCGCCGGTCTGCTCCGATACCATGAAGAGTATCAGAGACGCGGTCGGCGAGATTGCCGCAATATACAGGGCGGATGCCGTTTTCACATACGAAGAGAGGGAGGCGGCATCCGAAGAGGGACGGCATATCGTCACGATAAACGGCAAAAGACTCGAAGAGCTTGTGCCCATACCCGACCCCTCGAAATACTGCGGGATGGCATGCGCAGGTTGCGGAGGCAGCGGAAGGACAAGTGAGGAGAGCGACCGCGACGTTGTCGAAGGACCGCACTGCGCAGGCATATACAGAATAATCCCCGAATCCGTGCTCAGACTTGCCGTAAAAAAAGAGATTTTCAATAATTAATTTCGTGCCCTGCACATCTGTATTTTGTCTGCTTTTTGTCTGTTTTTGACCAAATCTGCCAACAGGAGTCTATTTTTTGTAAAATACGACAATGCGGTTCGTGTTCGTTCCGCGTTTTTTGTTTGATATTCCCCAGATTTGGGATGTTTTCGTGAAATCCTGCTCATTGATGAGAACACCCGCACATTCGAATCCGCTGTTGTGACCCAGCGGAATTACGCTCTCGTCGAGTCTCACTTCGCCTTTTCTGACCTCGCCGACCTCAAAGGCTACCCACCCGCCGCTGACCGTGATGCGGTAGAGCTCATCGAATACAGCCTGCATTGTGCCGCACCATTCGGCAAGGGATGACGACATCGTTATTTTTTCGCCGATTTCGCGGGCGTCAAGCGAGTTAAAGCGGCATCTCAGCCAGTTGTCGGCGCTGTACTGCACGATGTTTAAGAACGGCGGCGAAGTCACGGTAAGGGTAACGGATGAGGGCGCTATCTCATGCGTATCGCAGGCATCGCGGGTCAAAAACCGCGCCGTGCTTCCCGCGGTTTTCAAGTTTTCCATATCCGCGGCAGTCAGCGACTTCACGAGATTTCCGGTTTTCTTAAGGATAAGCGCGGCGACATCGCGGTATTCGGGAATCTGAGAGCGTTTTTCGTTTATCTTTATCTGGCTCTCAATGGATACCGCCTGATTCGGCGGCAGGGTATAAACCGAGAAGAAACCTTTGGAGTGCCCCGTAAGGCGGTTGGTTGCCGTCATCCTAATCCAGTCGTCGATACGGTCGGAATTACCCGAATCCTCGCGTGTTTTGAGGTAGTTTGTCAGCACCGCTATTTCGTATTCGGTCGCGGGATGATAGAACATCGGCAGCTCGGGGGTGAAATCCGACTTTTTGAGGTATCGTTCGGCGTTTTTGAATATGTCCGCAAGCCTTTTCGCAATATCGTCGGGCTGCGGAACAAAAAGGCGCGGTTTACAG
>JAFZMT010000053.1 GCA_017553245.1 Methanomicrobium sp. | reverse complement strand
TAGGTGCCGTGCCAGATTCTCTCGTATTCCTTGTTGAGGTCGAGTCTGTGCTTGTCAGGAGCAAGGACGGCAATACCCTGCGGGTTGTCGGTTACGAAGAGTTCCGCACGTCTCTGAAGCGCCTTGTTCGACTCGATCTGCTCCTTCATCTCGGTTAAGTCCTGATAGATGTAGTAGTTGACATCGATCTCGCCCTCTTCGTTGAGTATAGGCGTCTGGAAGAGTCTGAGATAACTGTATGAGCCGTCCTCCCACTTGATCTTCATGTCGGAGACTGCCTTCTTCTTGGTCTCGAAGGACTTGTAGAAGTCGTCGCCCGTGACTTCGATGTTGAAGTCGTAGAGCTTCTTTGCCATCAGCTCGTCATAGGTGCCGTGCCAGATTCTCTCGTATTCCTTGTTGAGGTCGAGTCTGTGCTTGTCAGGAGCAAGGACGGCAATACCCTGCGGGTTGTCGGTAACGAAGAGATCCGCACGTCTCTGAAGTGCACGGTTCATCTTCTCGTCTTCCCTGATTGTCGTCATCAGTTCCGCAATTATCTCTGCGATTTCCTTTTCTTCACCGGAATAATCGTCGGGGTTTACCACAGCGGAATTCCTGTCAGCCAAAAATTTCTTTACTGTACTTTTTAGATCAGATATAGACATAACAAAATTCTCCCTATTATTAAAATAGACTATTACTCAAAGACATATATTAGTTATGTCCGTGTCAATGCAAAAATGAAATATTATTTTGCGCAATCTTTGTTTGTCGATTTATTTATGTGACTTTTATCTTTTCAAAAATTTTTCAAAATAGCCGATTTTTTAGGATACACCCGCAATCTTCGCAGGAAACGCAGGTGCCGCTTTCATTGCTTTATTGCGGTCGCGTTTTTTCCTCAGTTGCTTTCTTACAGAGTCTCTGCAATAAGATAGTGGCGGTGATGATCGACAATGCGCAGATCAAGTTTTTTGCCGAGCGGCAGGTCTTCTTTTACGACGATATTGTTGTAAAAGCGGTCGCGGGCGACAACCGTCCCCGCCATGCGTCCTTCCGTCTTCTTCTCGGTTACGGCGGCATGAACTGTGCGCCCTATCATAGCGGCATTGTTGGCATCATAAATCGCGTTTGCGGCATCCGTGAGTTTTCTGGAACGGTTCTTCTTTATCCAGTCGGGCATGTCATAGTATTTTGCGGCAGGCGTCCCCTCGCGGAGTGAGAAACGCGTTATGTTGACCTTGGTGGGTTTAACCTCATCAATGAGCGAGAGAGTTTCGTTAAAGTCCTCCTCGGTTTCGGTCGGATAGCCGACTATGAAGTCAGTCGAAATTCTGGCATCCGGGATGCGTCTTCGAAATTCGCCGACGACGTCGATAAACTGCCTGCGGGTATAGCCGCGGTTCATGGTCTCAAGGACCCGGTCGGAGCCGGACTGGACGGGCAGATGAATGAATGCATAGATTTTTTCGAGGGTGAAAGCCTCCGCTATCTCAGCGACATGCGGCATTACGGTCGCGGGGTTCATCATGCCGACCCTGACCGCGAAGTTGCCGTCAACCTCATTTACGGCGGTAAGAAGTTCGCCGAGGTTGCTGCCGATATCCGCACCCCATGCGCTGACATCCTGCCCCGTAAGCTGTATCTCGGTGACGCCGTCCGCGACCTGCCTCTCTATCTCCGCAATTATCCTTTCTTTACCGAAACTGCGAAGACGCCCGCGGGCAAATCGCGTTATGCAATATGCACACGCCCCAAGGCACCCCGTGCCCACCTGAACAATCCCCGTGCTGCCGAATGCGACGGCGCCTACACGCTCCGATTTCTCATAGATTTCGTCGGGCATTATCAGATGTATGTCGGGGCGCAGTGCGAGGAGTTTCTCCCTCTGCACCACGGGCATACAGCCGGTAACGTAGACTTCCTTGTCCGCATAATCGTTGATTGCCCGTATCATAGCCCTCTCGGTCTGCGAGACCACGGTGCAGGTGTTTATCACGACGGCATCGGCATCTTCGGGGCTTTGTGCAATGAGACAGCCGTTGGCGGCGGCTATCTCCTTTATCTTTTCCGTGTCGGCAAAATTGAAGGTGCATCCGTATGTCTCAAAGAATACGGACTTGTTTCTCAAGGTCTGCATGAATGTCAGTCGTCTCTGTTCCCTTAGTCTGCGTCAATGATGTAAGTCGGCATAGTCGGCGTAAGTTAACGACTCTTCAGTTTCCGAAAAATCCGAAGAACAGGGTGAAGAATTCATCGAAGAAGCTATACATCTTCTGCATCTCCGAGCGTATGGGCTGGGTGCCCGGGATTCCGAAGATTCTGTCTCCCTTGGATGTCTTCTTTGAATTCAGAGCCGTATCGGTTCCGCTTGCGGTGGCGCTCGCCGTAGGCGTCGCGGTTGCCGAAGTAACCGTACTCGCGGCTTTAACCGTGATCAGGTTGCTCTTCGTCGCGGTGTAGGTCTTGGATTTCTCATCCGTTACCTTCAGCTGTACCGTATATGTGCCCGCGGTGTTGTAGATATGCGAAACTACCTTGCCGTAGGATTTTTCGCTGCCGTCGCCGAAAGTCCATTCATATTCGTCGATGTCATAGGCATTGCCCGAATCGGGCGTGGCTTCAAAACGGACATTCAGCGGAGCCGTTCCGCTTGTCGGCGATGCCGTGAAGGTAGCCGAAAGTCCAGAGCTGACCGTGATATAGTTCTCGACGGTCTTTGTATTGGTTCTGCTCTTTGAATCCGTGACAGTCAGTGCAACGGTGTATTTGCCGCCGTCCTCAAACGTATACGACGGATTCTGAGTGCTGAAACTTGCGACGAGTTTGTCGCTCGAATCCGTTATCTTCCAGTACCATGCGGTTATATTCGCCTTGGTATCCGAGGATACGGTTGATTTGTCGACGAATGAGACTTTAAGAGGTGCGGTGCCGCTAAGCGACGAAGATGAAGACACTCCGAAGTCGGCAGTCGGGTAATCGCCGTTATCGAGAACCGTAATCTTCATCTCAGTCGAATCCTGATTATTGTCCTTATCCTGAACGGTAAGTTTTACAGTATATTCTCCTGCTTTTTTGTAGGTGTGAGTCGGATTCTGGTTATAATCGAGTGTACTGCCGTCACCGAAGTTCCATTGCCAGTAATCAATCACCGAATTGGTCTTGGAATTTCTTACCGAGTTATCGGTAAATTTGACCTCAAGAGGTGCCGCTCCCGATGTGGGCGATGCCGTAAACTTGGCGGTTATTCCGTTGATATTGACTGTCTGCGAGGCGGTAGCCGTCTTATCGCCCTTGGTGGTTAACGTAAGTTTTACGGTCCTGCTGCCGCTTGTATCATAAGTATACGAACCTGATTTTGCAGTCGAAGTATTGCCGTCGCCGAACTCCCATTTTCTTGACTTGACATATTCATCGGGAACGCCCGTATTATCCGCAAAATTAATCTGATACGTACCGGCAACAGTCTCTACCGACATTTTAGGCTCAAGTTTAGGCTCCGCGATTATAACCGTCTGATTTATGGAGGTCTCTTTTAGAGGTTTTGTATAACTCACAGCGGTAAGCGTGATTTTCTTTGTGCCTGTATTCTCGAAATTAAATGTTCCTTTTTGCTTCTCGGACATACCATCTCCGTCAAAGTCCCACTTATATGTCGCATACCCCAGCGAGACTGCCGCTTCATAATCCAACTTCAGGAAGTCCGACCATGTTTTTCCGGGCGTAAGTGTCACGCTTACGGTTCCTGTTTTATCCACCGTGTCTGCTGATGAGGGTGTTGTTGTATTTGTGGTCGTGCTTTGTTGTTGTCCTTGTTGTCCTTGTGTTGTGTTTTGTTGTTGTCCTTGTTGTTGATCTCCCTCACCGCCGGTAGTACCACTGCCGGTGGATGTGCCGCCGGTGTTACCACTGTCTGTGGAGGGGGCACCGCTGGTAGTACCACTGCCGGGGGATGTGCCGCCAGTGTCACCACTGTCTGTGGAGGTGCCACCGCCGGTAGTACCACTGCCAGGGGATGTGCCGCCAGTGTCACCACTGTCTGTGGAGGTG